>JAABRU010000379.1 GCA_011390755.1 Desulfobacteraceae bacterium
ACTTAAATAATTATATTTTTTATTCCAACAGAACGGATAGCTGTCTGAAGTTTATCCGTTTAAAAATCCTGCCGATTATTTCCGGTCCTTTCTATTTCCCCTGATTTTGTAATATCTCTCTTTCGTCATTTTTTTGTACATCAGGTGCAATACCGGCTTATTGTCTTTTCGGTATGTTGTAACATGCTGAAATTGATTTGTTTATAATAATAACAAAGAAGGAGGATGTAATGTGGTGTAACAAAAGGAATTTTATTGTGGTTTTCCTGGTACTGTTTTCTGTTTTCATGATCGCAGGAAACGGATTCTGTGAGTCTGAGGACAATGCTTTCAGTCTGAAAGTCGGGCCTTCCGAACTGGGAAGGGATTTTATTAAAATCAGAGGTAGCGGCCCGAAAGACGGAAGCACATTTTTTTATTCTCTGGAAGTTCGCAGTTTTGAAAATGACACTGAAGTGGATATGAAAGAATTTCCACCGAGAAATATTTCTGAATTTAATGTTCAGGTGGATGAACTGAAATTCTATGAATTTACCATGATTGCCCTGGATGAATCCCAGTTCCCTGTCGCACACTCTGAAACCATCGGGATTCCGGGAAGTCATTTTATTGATTATAAAATTCCGCTTGTAAAAAATAAGCGGATGCCGGAAAAAACTGTGAAAACCCGAAGAGAAGCTACGGGCCTGCAGGCAGCCATAGATGAAGTGCAGTATGATAATTTTCCAGATATAAGTGCTTATGTGACGGTTGAACAAAACGGACAGCCTCTTACCAATCTGACAGCAGATAATTTTTCTGTTTTAGAAAATGGCATAGTTCCGGCAAAACCGATACAGGTTTTACCTCCGCAGACAGGCGGTAATATCAGATCTGCTGATTTTGTTTTTATCTTTGATCATTCATCCAGTATGGATGATGACTTGGAAAGATTGCGGAATTCAATTACCGCGTTCACCCAGTCTCTTGTTAATAGCGGTATAGACTATAATTTGGCTTTTATTCCTTACGAATACAGTCCTTTATTGAATATTCAGCCTCTAACCAGTGATTCCGGCGAATTTCTTTCCAGTGTTGATAATTTTCTCGCAAACTGGCCGGGAGGGAGCACAGAAAATGCTTTTAAAGCTATTGAAACAGGACTCCAGGCTGTTGCTTGGCGTCCGGGTGCTCAGAAAAATTTTATTCTTTTCACGGACGAAGATGATAATGGTGGCGGACCGACACTTACCGAAATAGTTCAACTTTTGAATGATGCGCAGGCAACGGTTCATGCGGTAGTTGACAGTAATTCCGGATATGCCGCTTCGGATTTTTGTGATACCGGCAGTATTACCGAGGCAACCGGTGGTGTATGCTATGATATATACTCTCCGCAGTACACCGCTATTCTGGATAGTGTTTCCCAGAGCACTTCCTCCAATTATGTTGTGGTATATAAAACCAGTAATCCGGATATTCTAAGCGGTCAGAGGCATCTGGAAATAACTGTGGATGTGAACGGTGAACAGACAACAGCGGAATATTTCTTTGATCCTTCGGGGCAGAATACAGTCAATATTACGCTGACTCTTAAAACAATGGGGCTTTCCTTACTTTCCCAAAGAAAAAATAAAGCCATTGATATTTATGCGAAAGTGACCGAAACCGATCCGACAAAAACACTGTCTGTAACCCTGAATTACAAAAACAGCCAGGCAGCCGGATATCAGGCGTTGACAATGACAGATGACGGTTTCGGCATATATCATGCCCAGATTCCTGCCGATCAGGTGATTGATCCCTATATTAAATATTATATTTCTGCAACGGACGGTTCCCAGACAGTATCTTCACCGACAGTGGAAGCCACCAACAAACCTTATACCATTTCCATTCTTCCCAATACACCCCCGACAATTGGACATACTGCCGTTACTTCTGCGCTCGGCGGAGAGAATATTATTATTGAAGCCGCCATAAAAGATACCACCAACATGGTAAGCAAAGCCATTCTGAAATACCGGAAACAGGGTACAAGGGTTTACCAGTCTGTTGATATGAATGCCACAAACAGTATGCTTTATACAATGGTACCGGGAACAGACCTTTATAAAGCCTTTATTCCCGCAGCAGAAGTGGAAGCCCCCGGTATGGAATATGTGATTTATGCTGAAGATGATTTCGGGGCAGCCAATACAGCCGGGACAGAGGATAATCCCAATGTGGTGTTTGTTTCGGAGTCAGTTACAATTCCAGGAGGATACATTGATGTAGGAACTTTGAGAGTATGGGGGGATCAGTTTACGCCTGTTGGGGATACAAGCAGTGTCTCTAACAATCAGTGTGTGGGCGTTTGCAGGGTAAGCGGCAATGTTTCCATCGGAACCATTGCCGCCAATAAACCGATTCTTGGATTTGATTCTTCACTGGAAATAGATACAACAGGTGTTTCTGCTGAAACTATCACGAGTACGGGGACCACAAATGTTACGGCACTTGAAATTATGAGAAACACTAAAAAGCCCGCTGAAAATGTTCCGTTATGGTCAGGCGATATTGAAATTGATCCTGCAAATGCTGTATTAACCTGTCTTAATGGGCAATCAATCTTTGATTACGGTATCAAGTTTTTGTTTCGGGAAGGAAATGAAATAACAATTCAGGATAATAAACTGACATTTCATGGGCTTTTTACTGAAATAACGAATTTTGTTGATTTGCCACTTACTTTTTCAGAAATTGTATTAGATCAGACAGGAAACGAAAGCACTGGTTATATAAGAGCAAATCTCAATGATATGCTCGGGCTCGGTGATATTAATGCGTTTTGTGATGCTGACAGATGCATAGGGAAAAAACAAACGTGTATAGGCTTTCAGCAACTTTGTAATGGGAAGCCTAATGGATGCGTTTGTGTTGGTTTAGGGCCTTTCTTTCTCAATGATCTGGAATTTGAGTGGGATTTTGTAAAAAAATCATTTTCTGCAAGTGCCGGTGCAAGTTTTCCCAATTTAGCGAATATTATTTTTGTAAAAAATGCGGCTATTGAATTAGGATTTTTATATGACCCTGTAGCATTTGATCGCTTTAAAGTTAAAGCAGGTTGGGATAATGATACATTATTTTTGCCTCCGCATCCTATTGGTTTTGCTCCTCAGAGCCTTTCAGTTGGTTTGGATAATATAAGTAGAGGGTTGAAAGATATAGATTTTACAATTTCTGTTGGAGGCCCTTTAAGGGATCTTTCTAAAGTTTTAGGCACATTATTCGATATAACAAAAACTGATATTCTCTCAGGCAAGGTCGGTGCAGATATTGATCTTTATTCTAATATGTTGGAGTTTTATGGTAAGGTCAGTCTGTTTGATAAGATAGAAATTGGAAAAGCGTATATGATATTGAAACAAAGTAATGTTGAGGTGAAAATGACTATTGGAGGAGAGATTGATCTTTTCCAAATATTAAAAAGTGAAATAGAATTTTCGCCTTCTATCACAACTCAATGTTGTGATTGTTCAGTTTGTATGAATTTCGATCTCCATAGTGCTGCCCGTCTCCAATTTCCTCAGTATATGGAAGATTTACCGATAATTGGAGGCATGGCAGGGAAAGGATTTGATGTAGGTCAATATCTTATTATTTCAGTTGGTGACTGTTCTCCATATGTTCTAACAGCAGAAATTCTGACTGAAGTTATGGGTATAGGGCTAAAAATTGATGTAGCGCCTCCTATCAGTTTAAACCCGTTAGATGCTTTAGATAAAGCTTATGCCCCCCGTATCTGGTTACTAGGATGGCCAGAATGGCTAGGAGGCGATAAACAGCTCATGCGATCAGGCCCGAGGCAGAATGGAACAGGTAATGAAGACTTCGAAATTCAACAGGAAGGCGGTAAGTTTCTTGTATTAGTTTATGGAGATAACGATGCTCCGATTTTTGATATTACCTATCCTGATGGAACTGTATATCATCCAGAAGATTGCCCATTTGATCCATCTTCTCCAAATGCTGACAAGATCGTATTTTTAAGAAATGAGGCAACAAAGGAAGCGTTTTATCTTTTGACCCAACCTCCCACAGGCACATATAGTATTAATGTAACAAATATGAACGATATAGGAGGTTATGACTTTAATGTGTTGAATCAAAACGCCGAACCTGAAATCACAATCACTTCTCCCAGTGATGACATGAACATGAACCCCGGTGATACTGTCACAATTTCCTGGACAGACAATGATCCGGACAACAACGCAATCATCTGCCTGTATTATGATACTGACAATGAAGGATTTAACGGAACTTCCATCATCTGTGATATAGAAGAAGATGACACTGCCAATTCCTACGACTGGACAATTCCCGAAAGTCTGTACGGTCCTTTATATGTCTATGCAAAAATTGACGACAATGAACATATGCCGGTTTTTGCATACAGCACGGGCCAGATCATTCTGCCGGATATTCCAAGACCCTCTGTTCCGGCTGATTTTCAGGTTACACCGGGAGACGGAAGTATGGAAATCACATGGACTCCCAACGATTCCTCTGAAGAGGTGAATGCCTACAAGATCTACCTCACTGTGGATGGAGAAGCATATACCTATGCTGTCGGGGAATCGCCGCTGGTATTGGACAATCTGGCAAACGGAAAAGTCTATGAAGTCAGCATGACTTCCATCAACATGGACGGAATTGAAAGCAATAAAACAACTGCTGCCCAGGTCACATTGAGCGGTACATCCCAGGACGGTCCTCCGGATCTGACCGTTGATTCCGAAGCGGAAATCACAATAGGAGCAAATTCCCAGACAGCACAGGTAAAAGTGAAAGTCAGAAACATCGCTGATTATCCAGCATATGCCTATAATCTGTTCTGCTATTACGGAACAATGGATGAAGATCATATCATCGGGGCCGCCGCAGGTACGCAGTTGGATGCCCAGAGTGAAAAAGAATTTGTTTTTACATGGGACATCTCGAAACTTTCCTCCTTCTGTGAAGCCCAGACAATCTTCTGTCAGGTCAAAGATGTGGTGCTTGCCGAACTGAACGAGAAAAACAATATCACCATTATTGAAAACACACTGCAACAGTTCACAGAAGCATTCAGCATCAGTCTGTCTGCCGGGTTCAATTTTATCTCCCTGCCTTTTGAACCTGCCAATCCGGATATTTCTGCTCTGTTCGGTTCGGCATTGGGCAATGTCAAAAACATCTGGTCTTATGACGGGCAATGGCATGTATTTGATCCGGAAAAAGCCGGTTTAAGCGATCTGACTGAAATTCATGCATTAAAAGGCTATCTGGTATGGATGGAATCTCCTGCTCAGATTTGCTCTACCGGTCAGACAGTTTCCGAAGTGGAACTCAAAGAAGGCTGGAATCTGGTCGGCTTCCCAAAAGATGCTGCTTTGAATACCGGAGATGCCCTGGCATCAATTGCAGGAAAATATGAATCGGTATGGGATTTTACCGGTATCAGCGGAGATACTTACAAAGTCTATGATCCCGATAATCCGGCTACAAGTAATCTTACATACTTTGTACCGGGTTATTCGTACTGGATCAAAGCAACAGAAGACTGTAAGATCACTTTTGAATAATGCAGTAAATGAGGGCAGGTACAGCCTGCCCTCAAATCATGAATCGGGATCCTTATGAATCAAAGAAGAAGATACAATGTTTTACTTTTGATTATCTGTATTTTCATAATCAGTCCGCTTTCTGCTTCTTCTGCTGCCACAGGTATTCAGACAGAGAGATGGTCGTTTAGTTTTTTATCCTGGCCAGTTGAAGATGTGCTGAGGCATGTAAGCACTGAAACCAATGTTAAAATATCCACCAATATTGATATCAGGGACAGGATTGTTGACAGAACCTACAGGAATTCCACCCTGGATAATATTATTTCGGATATTTTCCGTGATAGAAACCATGCCATCATCTGGCAGTATAAAAGCAAAAAACTGGTTGCAATTGAAATTTGGTCCAAAGATAAACCGAAGCTGGGAGAAAATCCGGAACTGGTGAATTTTGTTCCGGCAAATAGCAAGCCCGGTGCTGAAACGAAGAATGCTGTCCGGAAAGAAAAAATCAGTACAGAAGGAAATACTCTGAAAGAAATTCCTCTGAAATGGCAGCATCTTGACCCGCCACCGGTTCCTCCTATCCGTTTTGACAGATAAGATATTAATTTACATAAAAAAGGAGATCAATAAGATTATGGATAAAAAATGTTTTTCTTTGGTGCTGGTATGTATTTTCTGTTTTATTTCTGTGAGTAATGCAGCACCTCCGGCCCCTGCAAGAATCGGGGGCATATTGGTTGACGAAGGAAATCAGATCACTTCCGACAATGATGACGGCTATACATTTGAAGTTACCAAGCAGGATGGAACCTCTTATGACCCTGCGGCTCAGGATACAGATGGTCTCAATTCTTTGAACTGGTATTATCTGAACATCCCGATTTATGAACAAAATGAACAACCGGGAGGTGCTGTACCGGGTGAAACCGCAGTCATTCACGTTTATAAAAACGGAACTGAAATTTCTGTCACAAGCCCCGTTAACGGTGAATTTACTGTGGGAGAAAGTGCCTCTACAACCGAACTGCATATCAATGGTGCTTTTCCTGCTGCTTCAGCAGGTGAAGATCAGAATGTGGATGAAGGAGATACTGTTACGCTGGATGCGTCACAATCCTCTGATCCGGATGATGGTATTGCATCCTATCAATGGACGCAGACAGGGGGAAAATCTGTTACAATATCCGATCCGAATGCACAGCAGCCGAGCTTTACCGCTCCGGAAGGTCCGACAGATTCCCTGGTATTTGAACTGACAATCACAGATAATACAGGATTACAGGCAAGGGATACCTGTATTGTCAATGTAAACTGGGTAAATGATCCGCCGGTTGCCGATGCCGGAAATGATCAGACCGTAAATTCCGGAACTGTTGTGAAACTGGATGGTTCAAAGTCTGCTGACCCGGATGACGGAATCAAATCTTATATGTGGACACAGACAGAGGGCGCATCTGTCACACTTTCCAATCCGGCAATATCTCAACCGACATTTACCGCTCCGAATGTAGGAACAGGCGGAGAAACACTGAAATTTGAACTGGCTGTGACAGATAATGACGGACTGCAGACCAAAGATACAGTGAACATAACTGTCCGGTATTATGTAACACCAAACCCTACCCCGAATCCGTCTCCCAATCCTCCCCCGACTTATTATAATAACAGTCCGATTTCCAATGCAGGCCCGGATCAGAATGTTCAGGAAGGCAATGAAGTTACACTGGATGGTTCCAATTCTTCGGATCCGGATGGCAACACCATTACCTACCTGTGGGAACAGATTGAAGGTATCAGTGTAACTTTATCGGATACGACCTCTTCTCAGCCCTCTTTCACGGTTCCGGAAGTCGGACCGGATGGCGAATCACTTAAATTCCGTTTGACAGTAACAGATACCGGAGGCTTAAAAAATACAGATGAAATAATTATAAACATTATAAATACTGTAAATCCTCCGGTGGCAGATGCAGGAGCAGATCAGAACGTCAATGAAGGTGAAACGGTAATGTTGGACGGTTCCAATTCTCATGATCCGGAGCAGGGGAATCTGACATTTAAATGGATACAGATTTCCGGAGTTTCAGTTACACTTTCTGATTCCGGAATTGCAGCCCCTACCTTTGTTTCGCCGGAAATCGGAACGGACGGGGACTCGCTGGTCTTTGAATTGGAGGTAAGCAGTGAAGCAGGTTTAAAAAATACAGATACAGTAATCATAAATGTGATATGGATAAATAATCCTCCCACAGCAGACGCAGGTGCGGACCAAAATGTTTATCAGGATGGAGAGGTTGTATTAGACGGTTCCGCTTCCTGGGATTCTGATGACGGCATCGCCTCATACACATGGACACAGATTTCCGGTACATCTGTCACACTTTCAGACCCTTTAAGTGTTCAGCCTTCCTTTGCCGCTCCTGAGGTATCTGCGGATGGAGAAACACTGGTATTTGAACTTACCGTACAGGACAAGGCAGGATTAACGGCTGCTGACCGGGTAACAGTCAATGTGATGGGGGGCAGTTCCAACCAGCCGCCTGTATCCCACGCAGGAGAAGACCAGACAGTGGAGGAAGGAAGTACTGTAACACTGAGTGCTGTAAATTCCACTGATAATGACGGCAGTATTGCATCATATCTGTGGACGCAGAAGGAAGGTACCCCTGTAACGCTTTCCGATGCATCCAATCCGCAGCCGACTTTTGTCACACCTCCGACCGGCAGTGAGGGCATGTCATTATCTTTTGAAGTGACAGTCACAGATGATAAAGGATTGCAGGCAGGCGATACGGTTGCAGTTACAGTGAATGATAACGGCATCACGGATTTTTCTGAAGATGTGATTTCCTTTAAAACAACCACGGATAAAAATGAAGGGATCAAAGCAGAAAAGGGATACATTGTGTATCTCAGTTCTGTCAGTCCCGATACAATCCCGGATGAAGTTAACCGACCGGCAGAACTGCCTTACGGTCTCACCGACATCATTGTCAAATGCAGCCAGAACGGGGATACTGCGGAAATTACCGTTTTTCTCCCGGAACCTGCACCGGAAAATTTCGGTCTGTACGAATATAGCGAAGGAAGCGGGTGGAAAGAAATCATTGACAATATCAGTTTTGACACGGAAAGAAAGCAGATCAGGCTGACACTTACTGACGGAGGAAGCGGTGACAGTGACGGCATATCAGACGGAATGATCCATTATCTCTTTGGTGTAGGAGGCAATCCGTCCGATGCCGGTTCTGATGATGATACAGACAGCGGAGGCGGAGGAGGCAGTTGTTTTATCAATACTTCCGAAGTATCTCCGGTATATAAGATGGTATTGACAGGAATAATCTTCTGTATGTTATTGGGAGGTTATTATCTGAACAGAAGAAAAAATTAAATTCCACCGGTCTGAATGATTAACACAGAAGCCCGTTCCCTTTGGGGAGCGGGCTTTTTATGTGCATTTGACTTTTTTCTGATATTTCTTTATACTTAATGCGAATCAATGTCATTGACGTAAGACTCCCCTCCCTGAGGGAGGGGCAGGGGGAGGGTGAAAAGGGTCTTTAATTACAGTCCGTTGCCTCCCCCTCCCCTGACCCCTCCCACCGGGGGAGGGGAATATTCTGCTTAAGTCAATGACATTGCGGTGCAGGTAAAAACGACCGGCACATTGCTGTTGAAGTCAAAAGTTTTCCCGGCCCTTCATCATTGCAGGATTTTCAGGCGGCTGGCAGCATGGCGGATTTAAGCGGGATACCCTGACATATCTCGGAGGTGGTGTTTACCAGGCAAATAACGGAAAAGAAAACAAACCGTTGCCAGTATGAAATAATAACAGACATCGGAGTTGGAATATCATGGAAACCCGTTCAGAGAAATATGCAAGGTATTTGGGGGAAATATACAAAGAACTTCTCATACCCGAATGTATCGTGGTCGCAACCGATATCAGAGTGGGCCCCGACCGGCAACTGCCGGTTATCGAATTTGGGGACAGGGGCAATATCTGCTACAGGGAAAGCATTGACCTGGGAATGTCCGTCATCCCCATTGTCATCCGCAGTCTGGAAAAAAACGGGTGGACAGAACGGCAGAAGAAACTGCTTCCGGATGGCATCCGCGATATTCATAAAAAAGATTACCTGCTGAATTTCAACTGTGAGAAACCTGTCAAAGTCTGGGATATTGAGCAGGGTGTGGCAAACTGGTTTTTCTTTTCAAAGGCAGAATATCCAAAAGCCGAAAACGCGATTGCATCTGTAATCACTTCTTTTCCCTTAAAGAAAAAATTTGTCAGAGAGTTAAGATACGCCGAGGTCTCCAAAGGAGTTTACCGTTCCGCTGATCCCATGGCAGACTGTGTGCAACTGCTTGTAATTCCCGAATTGCCGGATGAATCCGGAAATGCTCCGATCCGTTTTTTTTCCAGTGATACCAGAGTGAGGGAACAGGCAGTCCGCCACCTGCATGAACTGGGAATATGTGTACAACACTTTATTTTATAAAAAAATGGCTGCCGTTTTTTTACATAAACGGATCACATATCAGTGAATCCCGAAGGTCTGACATGATCATGTCACCCCTTCGGGGTTCGGTATTATTTGTAAATTCTTTTTCTATAATCATATCAGCTCTTCGGGCTTGTTTCCGTCCGACTCTTAATTGGCATATGTAACAATATCACAATGCGGGAAGTCCGTTGCCGCTTTTTCCCGGATCACAGAATATGCTATGCTTCATCGGAAATACAGGAGACAATATAATGGAATCTTTGCAGGCATTATCTAAAAACAGAAGAACAAAAATCATCAGACCTCCGGCCGGTATTCCCCCGGAAGAGGAAATATCCGAACACGGAAAGGCCGTCAGCGAGGCCGAATACCGGGAGAAATACTACAATCATCCGGTTTTCAGTTATGAATGGAACAACGGGTATCTGGAGGAAAAAACGGGGACTGATCATGGCGGTTTTCTGATGTACCGGTGGCTTTTGGGTATTCTCGATCCTTTCCTTACCGTCAATCCCGGCGCACAGATAACAGGACTGGATATCGGTTTCCGCCTTGATTTTCCGGGAGGAAACAGTATCCGCAAACCGGATATGGGTGTGATCCGCAAGGATAATCCTGTACAGATCGGCCTGACAGATTTTTCCTATTCCGGGACTTTCGATCTCTGCACAGAGATTATCTCCAATTTATCCCCCAAAGAAATCCGGCGGGATACGGTGCATAAAAAGAGGGAATACCGGGGAAGCGGTGTGAAGGAATATTATATTCTTGATCCCAGGGGATATGAAACTGCATTTTACCGCCTGGATGAAAGCGGGATATACCGGGATATCATTCCGGAGAATGGGGACATCATCCGTTCCCGTGTGCTTCCCGGCTTTCAGTTCCGGATAAACGACCTGTACCGGCAACCGGCTATGACAGAACTTGCCGGGGACAGTGTTTATAAATCCTATGTTATGCGGGAATATCAGGCGGAGAAGCGGAAAGCAGAACTGGAAAAGCAGAAAGTCGGAAAACTTGCGGAAAAACTCAAAGCTTTGGGAATTTCTACCGAGGAGATTGAGAAATTTTGCAATCCCGCTTAATCCTTTTGGCAGTGGCCAAAATCCGTTGATATATCAAATTTTTTTTCAGGAAATCACCTTAAGATAATTATTTTGGGGTCGCCGGGGGGAACGCAGTGAACCCCGACATGCTGCATCTGTCGGGGTTCGTTCCTCCCCCCCAACCTGCATGAACCCCCAAATCTGTTTTCTTAAACACTATAGCCGGATCAAAAATCAAGGTTCAATCTGAAAAACTTTTAGAATTTACAGAAAATAACATCACAAAGCAAAGCCTTAAAACCCATATTACGCTCTTTGCGCTCCGACAGTCTGAATTTATTGCGTCCGATTCTTTGGGTATGCAAAAATTTTTGAAAAATTCAGTTTAATTTTAAGTGCTGCAAAGATAAGCGAAATATGAGTTAAAACAAAAGGTCTGACTGCCGGATTTTCAAATTCATGAAAAATAAATCTTTCCCCAAACCGCCCTCCGAAACCGGCACCATCCGCAAGCACTGGGGCGGACGCATCCGGGTGGCGCTGGTGTATCCCAATACCTATGCTGTGGGCATGTCCAACCTGGGATTTCAGACCGTTTACAAACTTTTCAATGACAGGGAGGATGTGGTCTGTGAACGGGTTTTTCTGCCGGATCGCAGGTGTGGTGAATCTCCCGCTGTCCGCAGTCTGGAATCCGGACACCCCCTTTCGGATTTTCATATCATCGCATTTTCCATCTCCTTTGAAAGTGATTATCCCCATATTCTGACAATACTGGATGCCGCGGGCATTCCCTTTGATTCGCATATGCGGAATGAGGATTTCCCCCTGATTCTGGCGGGGGGGGTGACCTGTTTTCTGAATCCCGAACCCCTGGCCCTTTTTATGGATATTTTTCTGCTGGGAGAAGCGGAAGAACTGCTGCCCTCTTTTTTCCGTTTTTATGATCCGGAAAAAGAGAGGGAAAAGATGCTGTATGACCTTGCCCGGAATGTTCCCGGTCTGTATGTCCCGGCATTCTATTGTCCGGAATACCGGCCGGACGGCAGGCTGGGGGCCTTTTTCCCCATCCGGGATCTGCCGGAAAAAATTGAGAGGCGCTTTGTTAAAAACCTGGCCAAGTGCAGAACATGCAGTATAGTGCTAAGCCCGGACAGCACTTTTCCCCAGACCTTTCTGGTGGAAACCGGGCGGGGATGTCCCCGCGGCTGCCGTTTTTGCAGTGCGGGGTATATTTACCGCCCGCCGAGATTCCGTCCCCCTGAATTATTAAAGGAATGCATGGAAGAAGGTATTTCCAGAACAAATCAGATTGGTCTGATGGGAACAGCGGTTTCGGATCTGCCGGGAATCGGGGATTTGTGCAAACATTTTTCATCCGAAGATATTCGGATTTCCTTCAGTTCCCTGCGTGCCGATGCACTGACCCCCGAACTGCTGCATACCCTGAAAAAAAGCCGGGTAAAAACGGCCACCATTGCACCGGACGCTGGTTCCGAACGTATGCGCCGGGTGATCAATAAGGGTATGCAGGAAGCGGATATTCTGAATGCAGCGGAAATGCTGGTGGCAGAAGGCATTCCCCATCTCAAACTGTATTTTATGATCGGTCTGCCCACGGAAAGGGAAGAGGATATTGAGGCAATAAGGGAACTGTGTTCCCGGATTAAGGGAAAATTTCTGAGATCCAGCCGGGCAAAAGGGCACATGGGGGAAATCACGGTCAGTCTCAACTGCTTTGTGCCCAAGGCCCTCACCCCTTTCCAGTGGGCCGGGATGGAAGATATGAGAAAGCTGAAGGAGAAGCAGAAAAGCATTCAGAATGCAGTGCGGAAAATTCCCAATGTGCGCCTGCATTTTGACAATCCCCGCCAGGCATATGTGCAGGCATTGCTGGCCAGAGGAGACCGCCGGGTATCCGGATTTCTGAAAAAAATGCATCAGTATCAGGGGAACCTGCCCCAAAGTCTGAAGGAAACTTCTCTTGATACAGACAGTTTTGTTTACCCGGAACGGGATGCGGATGAACTTTTCCCCTGGGATTTTATCGGACACCGGGTGAAAAAATCTTTTCTGCGCCGGGAATATGAAAAGGCTTTGGAAAACCGCCCCTCCCCGCCCTGTCCCATGACTTCGGGCTGTGAGCTGTGCGGGGGCTGCGCTGCGGAAGAGCCTGCCCCCTGATTCTCAGAAAGTAATGCGGAGACGCACGGCGGTGCGTCTCCGCTTCGGTTCGGAAACAGGGCCGTGCGTCTTTGTGATGTTAGCGGTTTATGAAAAAATCTTTCACCCTTTTTCCTCACCGGAAAAGCATCCGCCCGCTGAAGTGGCTTCGATTTCTGTACGCTTCTGATAGGTTTCAAAAAGTTTCCAGCGTGCCACGGGAATTTTCAGCAGCATCTGACCGGGGATGCAGTAAACTTCGCTGTCTTCCACAGCCCGGATGCGGTATCCGCCGGATTTCTGAAAAAGAACACATTCCTCTCCGAAAAAATGGCCGGGATAGAGAATTTCTGCAATATTTTTATCCACGCATTTTTCCAGTTTTCCGCATTTGACCATAAAAATATCCGTGTATACGGCTTCGGGAAAAAGCTGGCCCCGGGCAAACTGCCGGGTCTTCATTGCCTTTGCCAGATTATTCTGGGTCGGATAGGATACCACTTCACCCAGCAGCCAGGTCTGCTGCAGAAATTCCCGTTTTTTCTGGAGCCGTTTGATATCCTCATACAGATTATTACGCATGACAAACTGAAAATAAAGGGTGCGGGGAATGCGCAGGGCCTGTACAAAATTGGCAGCGCGGTAAGTACCTGCCGCGGGTGTACCTTCCAAAGCCGACATCTCCCCCACCAAGGCTCCGGCGGATAAAATATTATGCACACCGGTTTCCGACTGAATCCGCTCCACATTGCCTGTCAGAATCAGATAGATTTCATCCGTTACCAGGCCGTCTCTGAGAAGGATGGAATGGGGATTAAAGGTCATCATCTGATTGTTCAGCAGAATCCGCAGATCATGCAGGGGGGCCAGAGGAAAATAGGACTGCAGAAAATCCAAAGCAAAAAGATGCATATAATTCTGGGAAGAAGGAATGATCACATCCACCATGCCGAAAGGCGCGCCCGATCCGATTTCCTTCTGGGCATTATTCAGTTCGGAAGAAGTATGGGACAAAATGAGTTTGTCTGAGGGATCATCTGCAAAATCTTTGGCATCCCCGTGGATCAGTCCCCCGCCGATGTCCAGTTTTTTGATATGAAATTTGGTCAGATAAATCTGTCTGACCGACTCAAAATATGCGGGAGAAACACCAATGGCGGATTCATCTTCTGTGATAAATCCCCGGAGAATTTCCAGAGAAACAATATCGGCAAAATGGGCATATGTGCGGTAGCCGTCTTCCCATAAGGTGCGGAACATGAGAATACTGGTTTCCACCGGGTGGGGAGAGAAAACCGGTTTGACCTCCAGGCCGTTAATATCATTCCATGTGTCAAATGCCAGATCATGCACCTCAAAATATTCAAAAAGATTGGCCTCGCTGATGGACATGAGCGCGGAGAGTTTCCGGGCCACCGAAGCCCGCACCAGGGGAGTGGCATAATATTTGATGCGGTGATCGGAGCGCATGAGCATGGTAAAACCCGCAAAATGATCGTCATGCGCGTGGGTATGGAATATCCCCTCAATTTCATTCACACCGATACCCAGTGCCCGCAGACTGTAAAGCACATTGGGCCCGGCATCAATCAGATAGATTTTTCCCTGAAACATCAGAATACTCGACATGCAGGGATGGTTGATATTCCAGCCGTCTCCTTCCCCGGAATGGATTACCGCAAAATACTCCCGGTTAATATGATGAAAACCCAGAGGGTAGGGCGGCTCATAGCTTTTATGGGGAGGCAGATTCAGATCCACTGTTACGGTTTCCCCCTGATAACGGAATTCAAATACATTGAGCCGGATGCGCCGAATCCATACACCGTTGCGGATTTCCACCGGAGCATTTTCCACAATGCGGGTATCCAGCAGCTCATCCGCGGGGCTGATTTTTCCGAAAGCGAATTTGAGTTTCAGACGCATCATTTCATGGGCTTTTTCCGGAGATATGCCGGTTTCCATAATCTCTTTTTCAGAAACCAGACCGTAATTTCCCCGGTAGATATATTCGATCTGTGCATGTACCTGTTCCCCCAGGCCGATAAGCAGCGGTTTGATCCCTGTATTATTGGGATGATTCGGCAGAATCATTCCCTGGCGGTAGAGCATCTGCAAGACCGGAAATTCCGCAAGATTGGCAAAACTGCCGTTTTGCACCAGCACGTCCGAAAGCAGAACCGCATTGGGACCGGTTTCATATTTTACACCTTCTTTTTCTTTGGGAATAATCAGACCGCGTTTCATGAGATGCTTGACACTGTCAGCAGGACATCCGCACTGCACCCAAAGTCCGGCTTCGGGGATTTCAGTCAGGTACAGACCGTCGGCGACCCAGTATTTTGTTATCTTTGCCATATATCACCTTTTTATCTGCGGGTTATCATTATGTCTGTCATGGGAAGGGTTTCGGACCGGATGTGAATACCTAATACGGATGGAGGGAAATATCAAGACATAATTCAGCAGTCCCGCCAATCCCTGGCAAAAAACACTGTACAGGACAACTGCCGGCAGGCGGATTATGAAAAAATTGGTAGTGTTCCGTCAAGGTTTAAATGACGGGTTGAATTTTTTTGCAGGGTGGGCACATGTTTTTCCGTGCCCACCTGAATCGGTGGGCAGCGCTGCGCTTTTGCCCACTCTACAAAAAAATTCAATATGTTACATACCCGTCAGATTAACCTTGACAGAGCAGTAGTGGGTCAAATCCGTTGAAAAAGACTCCCCTCCCGCCGGGGGAGGGGAATATTCTGCTTACGTCAATGACATTGAATTGCGGGATGCAATTCATCCTTTTTGAGCGAATATCGAATCCAGTACTTCTTTTACCATTTGTTCCGGTGATTTTCGTGCCAGTGAAGGTCATGCAGCCAGATTTCTTTGCTTTTGGTAAGAAACAACTTTTATTGTTCACAGCGATGCCGTTTTCCGAAGTGCAAAAATACCTTCTTCCACACCGATTTTTCCGTCACCGTTTACATCCGCTTCTTTGTAAACAGATATTACCGGTATGCCGGAAGCAATTTTCAGTGAAAGAATCGCATCTTTAAGGTCAACAGTTATGTCACCGTTTACATTTCCTTTCCCGATTTCTCCCACTTTTCCTGTACCTCTTAAAGGAACTTCCAGCACCGGAATATTCGGATCATTAGAAGGAATCCGCAGGAATGCATTTTTCACACCGGGAGAGGTCGGGGAAAAAACGATCTGAACCGCTGCCTCCTGACCGGTTGCCAATGTCCGGTTTGAACAATTGTTATTTTGAATGTGAAATTCGGAAACATCTGCACCACTAATTGAGAGAAAACCGATCAGGAGGGATATTCCGGAATTTTTTACTGTAAAAGTCTCTGTACTGGAAGAACCGACAGTAATTCCGGGCATTCTGTATTTATAGATTTTATCAGTTCCGCTGTCTGCCAACCAAAGAAATTCACCGTCGAAAGTCATCCCCTTTGCATTATTACCGGGAGCATCAAATTCATTGACGACATTACCGTTGATTTCCATCTGATAAATCTTTGCGGGAGAATACCAGTTTGCAATCCATAAATATCTTCCGTCATATGTCATTCCCGTAGGGCTGTCTCCGGGTGAATTTATGGAAGAAATAATATTCCCGCTGGTATCCGTTTGATAAATTTTCTTATCGCTTCGGTTGGAGTGCCACAGATATGTCTCGTCATAGGTCAGCCCTCCGGCATACTCCCCTTCGGAAATGCTGAAGGATGATATTATATTACCGTTTTTATCTAACTGATAAATTTTCATATCATCCGAATCCAGATTCCATAGGTATGTTCCGTCATAAGTCAATCCCATAGGACTTCTGCCCGGTGAACTGAATGAGGAAATGGTATTGCCCCGGGTATCCAGTTTAAAAATTTTGTCTGAAAAATAAAAATCAGTAATCCACAGATACTCTCCGTCAAAAGCCATCCCATAGGGATAATCAGTGGGTGTCGCAAACGAATCAAGAATCTCCAAAGACTCCTGATAAGCCAAAGGGGAGACTGATATTTCAGGAACAGGTTCTTTTTCAACAAATGCCGAACCGTTCCACATCAGAGTCCCTGTATCCATAACTGTACCGGAATTATCACTTATATTCAGTCTGATTTCCGAATCAGCTAATGAAAGATACCAGTAGTCCACAGTAACACTGTTTTCTCCGGCATTCAGCCATCCGTTTCCTTCAATTTTTTCCCATAAATACTGAAAAGAATATCCGGATTTCAAAGGCCATGTTATTTTGCAACTGTAGAGCGGCTGGCCGTTTACAGAAACACCGGTTGTGCCACCGGTGGTATAGGTAAAAGTGTTTTGCAGATAGGGATGGGTAGCTCCGAAACAGTATGGGATGTTTGGAACAGATAAAGCGATGGCCAGGATTGTAAGCGATAGATATTTAAAAAAAGTATTTTTCATTTTACAATTCTCCTTGTAGAAAAACATGGGTAAAGCAGCTAATCCCTGATAAAGCACCGGCCTTTGTTTGGGCTGTTCTGCCTTATGTTTGTCTGAACCGGGATTCACAGGATTTCCGGATGTACCGGGATTTTTCAGGTTACATAATCCCGGTACAGTCTTTCATCCTGAAAATAATCAGCAGATCGAAAACTTCCTGAAATCCCCCTCTCCCCGGGCGGGAGAGGGCCGGGGGGAGGGGAGTCTGAAAGCAGAAGCACTGCCGGTCGGAAACAGAAACTTTCCGATCTGCTGACAGTGTTTTAAAAATCAGAATTTCCATTTCAGGTATTTTAAAACCAGAAAGTCTTTTCCGCCTGACTGCCAAGGCTGTCGGTGACCGTTACATTTATTTTGGCTTTTTCAGAACCAACCTGCTTCAAACGCACTTCAGGTGAGTTACTGCCGGAAACAATTGAACCGTTGCCTTCCAGAATTTCCCAATGATATGAAATCTCATCTCCTTCGGGATCAGTTGCATCCCACCAAAGTGTACAGTACCATGTTGTAGTGGTGCCGCTGACAATGGCTGTTCCGGGTACATATTCATATTCGGTCATTGAAGTACATCTGTTTTGCAGCTCGGAATCGAAAACAGGTGCCTGATTCCGGCACTCAGGATCACTGCCGTCACAATTCTGATCTGTCCCGTCCCCGCAGATTTCTTCTGCACCGGGATTTACACCTGCATCTTCATCATTGCAGTCGCCGTCATTTTCCGCATATCCGTCGCCGTCATCATCCACATCATCACAGGAAAGATCACTGCCGTCACAGTCCTGATCTATTCCGTCTCCGCAGATTTCATCGGCAGCGGGATATACACCTGCATCCGCATCATTGCAGTCGCCCTGGTTTTTGGTATATCCGTCTGCATCCTCATCCTCATCCGGATCGGATACCAAAGAAACTCCGGTATAGGAATGTTCCGCAAGTCTGTTTTCCAGTATTACAGTATCGGTATTCTGCGGTGTTCCTGCGTAGGAAAGAGCCGAAGCCACATCAATGGGATCAACAGAGACATGGTTGAAAGCAATATTGGCCCAGCCGTTGGCGGCAATATACACTTTTACAAAAAGTTCCGGGTTGAAAGGACTGCCGTAGGCGAATGCAGTCGGGTCCGCATAATAATAACCGCTGATGACCCTGTCCCCGCTCGGAGTGGTATCATTTCCCACCTCTTTCCATATCAGAGGTACGGAACCTGTGGCAGTCTGCAGAACCGATTGTCCCCACAGCTCGGAATAAAGAATATAGCCGCCGTCCTGATAGGGGGATGCAGCGGATGTATCTGTCGGAACCGTAAAATCCCCGTCCGCGGAAACCCCGGTATAGGAGTGCTCGGTCAGCCGGGAATCCAGTGTCACAATTCCGCTCTGCTCCGGGCTTCCTTCATACTGATGGGCTGAATAGATATCCACATTATCCACAGTGACATGATTGAATGCGATATTGGCCCAGCCGTTGGCGGCCGCATATATTTTTACAAAAACTTCAGGATTGTACCGGCTGCCGTAGGCGAATTCTGCCGGATCCGCATAAAAATATCCGCTGACCACTTTATCCCCGCTGGGTGTGCTGTCCCGTCCCACCTCTTTCCATATCAGGGTAAAATCTCCGGCGGCTGTCCGCAGCACCGATTTCAGCCACAGGTCTGCAAATACAACCGTTCCGCCGTCAATATCTGTTTCATTAACTGCGTTTCCTTCTGCAAAACCTGTCAGGGGTATTTCCCGCAGAGGGGTGGAAGAATCATCAGATGATATTTTAATCGTGGCTGTTTTTTCGCCTTCTGTGAGGGGAGAAAAGATAAGATCAAAGGTCGCTTTTCCGGCGGGGGGGATAATCTGGCCGGAACATTTATCATTTACGATTGAAAATTCCGAACTGTTGCTGCCTGAAAGGGCAACCGTTTCAATGGAAAGTTCTGTTGAACCATAGTTGGAAACTGTGAAGGTTTGGGTTTCCGTCAAACCAGTCTGCACATTTCCCGGAAGCCTTAATTTATAAAGCTGATCCGTATCACGATCATAATTCCATAAATATTTCCCGTCATAGGTAAGTCCGCCGGGATTTGAACCGGGCGGAGTAAAAGAGTTCACTATATTGCCGGACATATCCAACTGGTAAATCTTGCGTGAATTATATCCGGAACACCATAAATATGTTCCATCATGAGCAAGACCCACCACTGAGTCATCAGGTGCTCTGAACGAAGATATGATATTTCCGGATGTATCAGTTTTGTAAATTATTTCATCCTCATCTGCATTGCTTCCGTCAGTATACAGATATGTTCCGTCATAAGTCAGCAGAAATGTCCTCTCACTGGGTGAGGCAAAAGAAGATATGATATTTCCGGATTTATCAAGTTTGTAGATGATGTTGTCATTGTCATCACAGGTCCAAAAATATGTGCCATCATATGTAACTCCTGCCAAACCGGTCCCCGGAGCTGCAAAAGAGTCGGATACATTAGCAGAACCATCTAATTTTGTAACAGTATCATCAGCATAATTGCTATGCCAAAGATTACTGCCATCATGGGTTAATGCTCCGAGACTGTGGTTGTAATAAGATTCAATGATATATAAATCATCCCCGCCGTACCGGAATGATCCGGGGGAGATGGCAATACCATTCTCTCCGCACAGTTTCACATAATTCGGACCGGAAATGAAAGCTCGCCCTGAACTGCTGAAAGCCGTTCCCCCCTTAATAGAATATGTGATTTTATCACCCTGATGTAATTCAAAATTTACAGTTTTACTGTTAATAATAGGCCCCGGAGATGAGGTGCTGGTTTCATATTGGACATACCAGTCAGCCACTTCGGTATCATTAATCATAATTTTTATTATGTTGGGAAATATTAAAAGCACGCCATCCGTGGCAAACGCGTATGAACTCTGAATAACGGACAGAATTTCCAGTTCCTGTACCAGCATATCGTTTTCTGCTGTGAACTCCCATGTTTTTGATGTGCCAAACATATTATACTGGATAGAAGACGAGCCGAAATCATGCTGCTCACAGATTTGGGCGTATACTGAAGAAGAGAAAAGAATGGTTGCAATCATTACTGTCAGAAACCGATGTTTCATTTTTGTAATCCTCCTTATTGGAAAAGTTTTGAGCTTTAGCATAGTGCTTTGTCATTGCTTAATTTCAGGGTTGTCATTTTATTGCAGGAACGCAGAGACGGGGTATGCCCAGCCTCTGCACCAAAATGAAATCAGGCAGACCCTGATTTTTAGATTTGACAGTGCAATAGTCTGTTTTGCTTTATGTTTGTTCGAACCGGTATTCACAGAATTTCCGGATATACCTGGATTATTCAGGCTGAACAATTCGGATGCATCCTGAAAATCCGTGCTCATGGTGCGTTAGGTTATAAACCTAACGCACCATGAGCAATTACCGTCAAATAATCGGAAAGCAAAGAGCTGCGTTACGTTATCGCTAACACACTCTTTTTTCTCCTTTGATTGGTGGATAATAATTAAGATGTAAATAAAAAAGTGATCCGAACAGCATTTACCGGGTCATGTCATATGCTTTCCCCCCTTTCTTCTTAAATCATGCAGGTACAGCAAAATTCAGGCGGCAGCCTGCACTTCCCGGAACATTTGTAAAAAAGTCCCGGCATCTGTTTGGGTATTACTGCGGATCAGATCATCGGTAATATTCCGGATTTTTGCTTTGCATCTCGCAGAAAAATCATAGCGGGTATTGTAAAGAATCTGATGACCGTCCGTCAGCACAATGAAACAGGAATCCAGATGATTCATCAGATGAAGCAGACAGTATCCGTTTTGGAGATTGGCAGCGGGTGGCGGATTTGCTGTCTGCGCCCCTTCCCCTGCGCAGAATTCCCGGTCATCCTCTTTGACCAGAAGACGATGCGAGAGTAAAGCCCCGTGCAAAGATTCGGAAATACCGATATCCCACACAATTTCCGCTTCTTTGGGAATTGACTGCACAAAGGCATCCTGTTCGCATGGAAAGACGACGGCAAGCCCGGTTTTCAGACCCTGCCGGATAATCTGGATATTATTTCCTCTGAGAAGATTCATTCCCATCATGGGATGAAGAAATTTTCTTTTTTCCGACCAGGAAGGGTGCATGAAAAGATGATCCCAGGTATGCGGGAATTTCTTCCGCTGGCGGGCTTCAAAATGATCCGGCCTGCTTTCCAGAATTTTTTCGATTATTTTCAATGCTTTTTCATGTTTCCCCCCGCAGGAAAGGAGAGCGGATTTAGCCATAAGCAGGTCTGTATCTCCCGGTGACTTTTCCAAAGCCCTGTCAACAGCAGTCATCAGATGAAAGAGAGCAGAAGGTTTTATCTGAATTCCTGTCTTTTCACCGATGAAATGAAAATGAATACTCTGATCTGCTATCCGCACAGCCCGCTCAATTTCCTGCCGGGCAGGATGGTCCGCATCGGAAATTGCCGAATTGTTTTTTCCTGCTTTTTTTCTGAAAAACCCCTTCCACATCTTCATTTTTGTCCTCCTGCTGATTTTTCCGTTTTCACATCATCCCCGTAAATAAAATCATTCCATAATTTGGGTACGGTATTCAGAACCTCCCGGTAACGTCCTGCCCGATTATGCCGGAATTTCAGATATTCTTCGGCCTTTCCCGAACACACCGGACATTTTTTGTTTTTTACCCGTCCCGTATCTCTGCAAAAAGGGCATATACCTCTGACTTCGTATATCGTGCAGGCAAGATCCGGCGGAGACAGTTCTGTATTTTCCGAAAGCAGCCGGAAGACCTCTGCCGGTGTCAGGATATCAATTATATCTTTAAATAACTGGTACGGATTCATAATGCCCTGTCTGAGAAATATTCATTCTGTTGCGCATTTTTCTACAACAGCAGAAAAGGGGAAATCCATACCCGGAACGGGGGGAAATCAGGGGGGCGGAAATTTTTTTTCTGCGGGGGGTTATAACCTGCATTACAATGACATTGACCTGCATTATTCACACGTCCCGCCAAAATCAGGATATATTACTGATAAATACTCAAAAATGACACCTGCCGGATATTTGTTCAGGTAAAATAAAATAAATATAAGCAGTTAAAATCAATACTTTTGTTCAGTAAATTAAGGGAACCTTTATATTTTATCAGCTTCAACTTCTTGAAATTACAGATGCCAGGCTTCCAAAACGGTAGCAGGGTGTTGTTTTTGAGTAAATAAAAGACTTCAGAAAAACGGCTTTACAAGCTGTTTTTTTTTGTATATCCTGAATTTATGGCAGAAAGTGAATTTATGAATAATTCCGGATAAATTCATTGCATTTATATTGAGATTTTTATATGATTGCAAAAAAACATTCAACAGACCGGGCAGGGGCCTATCCGTAATGAAAGAGTTTGAAACTGCCAATAATCTGAAAATTAATGAAGAACTCAAAATTATGGTGGGAACCCGCTTCCGCTGGGCCAGGGAATCTCTCAACCTGTCCCGCCAGCATTTTACTGCACATAAACATTTTGTGCAGATATTCGGAACCTATTCCATCTATAAAATCAAAGAGATTGAAAACGGCTATTTCGGAAAGCGCAACGTAAGGGGGGAGCTTTTCAGATTCATCAACGGTCTGGCCCGCTTTTACAATGTTGCCCCCAACTCTTTTATCGATCCTCTTCTGAACAAAAAAAAATTTCAGGAAATTATTCAAAAAGGCACCGGGGAAAAATATGCCGTTTTGGAAAAACCGCTTTCGGACAATTCCCCGGAGCATTTGAAAAGCTCTGAGCCCGATGTCTCGACCGGAACTCCTGTTCCTTCTTCTGATGAAGAACAGAGCAGGGCGGACTGGGGGGATGCCCCGGATGTCGGCATTTTCTGCGGCAGAGAGACGGAACTGGAAAGGCTGAAACAGTGGATTATAGGGGATCGCTGCCGTATTGTTTCCATCCTGGGACTGCGCGGGGTGGGAAAAACCCGTCTTTCCCTGAAATTATGTTCCGGCGGTATCCGGAAAACCGATATTTCTCTCCGTCCTGCCAAAGAAATCGGGAAAGAGTTTGACTGCCTGATTTGGCGGAAACTGCTCAATGCCCCGTCCCTGAAGGAAATTCTCAGCGATCTTCTCCGTTTTTTATCCCCTGAACCGGAAACAGAAATGCCGGAAAACCTGGACAGTCAATTACAAAAACTTTCCGGCTGCATCCGCGAACAACGATGTCTCATTATTCTGGACAATGCCGAATCTTTGCTGAAAGATGGAAAAGCCGGGGCATTCCGGGAAGGATATGAAGATTATGAGCAGATTTTCCGGCTTTTCGGAGAAGGAATGCATCAAAGCTGCCTGCTGCTGACCGCACGGGAAAAACCCTCTGTTCTTGCCCGGATGGAAGGAAAAAACCGCCCTGTCCGCACTTTGCATCTGGGAGGACTGGGAGAGCAGGAATGCCGCAGGATTGTTTCCGGAATCGTTTCTCTTCGCGGAAACGAAGTGCATTGGAAAGAACTGGCCCGACGTTATGATGGAAATCCCCTGGCTTTGGGACTCGCGGCCCGGCATATTGACGAGGTTTTTTTCGGGGATATCGGGGAATTTCTGAAACTGGGAACCCCTTTTTTTGATGATATGCGGGATCTGCTGGACTGGCATTTTTCCCGACTTTCCGATGCAGAAAAAGAAATCATGCACTGGCTGGCCATTCACCGGAAACCGACAGGCCCGGCCGGACTGAAAGCCGGCATTCTCTGCCTGCACCGCAAAGAAAAAATTCCTTCCGCATTACAGTCTCTCTGCCGCCGCATGAGCATTGAAAGAAGCCGGGAAGGTTTTACGCTGCAGCCGGTTCTTATGGAATACATGACAGCCCGGCTCATATCCGCTGTATGCCGGGAAATACAGGAGGGAAAACTCTGTCTGCTGCATAGCCATTCCCTGCTCCGAACCGAATCCGAAGATTATATCCGGCGTATCCAGGAACGCATGATTCTCCGGCCGCTGAAGGAAAAACTGGAAACCCGTTACTCTTCTTCGGCAGAACTGTCAAAATGGATTTCTTCCCTGATTTCCCAATTACAGGAAAAAGGAGAACAGCAGGCCGGATACGCACCGGGCAACCTGCTCAATCTGCTTTGCACCGGGGAAAATGTATGCGGGGGATTTGATTTTTCCCATCTTCCCATCCGGCAGGCATATCTGGCCGGAAAAATGCTGCATCATGTCCGTTTTGCGGGATGTGCATTCTCTGATACGGCCTTTACCCAGGCATTTGCCGATCTGCTCTGTCTGTCCTTCAGTCCGGACGGTAAACTGCTGGCGGCCGGAGATTCCCGCGGAATCATCCATATATGGGATAGTCAGACCGGGCAGAAATACCGCACCCTCCGCGGCCATTCCCGCAAAGTCTGGACTGTGGCCTTCAGCCCGGACGGGCGGATGCTGGCCAGCGGCAGCACTGATGAAATCGTCCGGTTATGGTCTCTCATGGACGGGAAATGTATTGCCGCGCTGACAGGTCACAGCAACCTGGTCAATGCTGTGGCCTTCCGGCCGGACGGGGAAGAACTGGCCAGCTGCGGGCGGGATAAAACCGTCCGGATCTGGAATATACGAAGCGGCGAATGTATCCGGATATTGGAGGAACATAATCACTGGGTAACTTCACTTGCTTTCAGCACAGACGGGAAACAGCTGGTCACCTGCGATTACGGCGGAGAAATAAGGATATGGAAATTTCCGGAAGGCAGGTGTGAAAAAATACTGCATGGACACACCGGTGCGGTGAATTCCCTTTGTTTTTCACCGAACCGGCAGTTTTTTGCCAGTGCCGGGCATGACAGAACTGTCCGGATATGGGATATACAGGAAGGGAACTGCACAGGAATACTCAGGGGCCACAGGCATCATGTCAGTTCTGCAGTTTTCAGCGCAGACGGGCATTTTCTTATCAGCAGCAGCCGGGACCGGAGCATCCGGATATGGAATGCAGAGAAAAAAATCTGTCTGCATACCGTTTCCGTATTGACCGGCAAAAAACGGCATAACAGTCCGGACATATCAGCGGGAAATTCCGCGCATAAACTGAATCCGAGTATGAATATCCTGAATGCCGATTCGGATATGGCCCGTTCTCTGGCAGTTTCTCCGAAAGGCCGTACTTTTGCATCCTGCGGCACACAGCAGTCTTTGCATATCTGGCATCTGCAAAAAGGGAATCTGCTGTATTCCCTGCAGGGCTACAGCAGGCGTATCCGGCAGGTCATTTTCAGCCCGGACGATTCCTGTTTTGCCGCCTGCGGATCAGACAGTTTCATCCGCATATGGGATGTTTCCGGAAGTGATAAAGACGCTGTTCTGCTCAACAAAGGTAAGGGCATTTATACGATCCGTTTCAGTCCGGACGGAGAATATCTGTTCAGTTTTGACAGCAGTTATTGCATAAAAATATGGCGTATTGCCGATTGGAATTGTGTGGACATATTCCGCCCTGATATTCATTCGGTATATGCGGCGGATTTTGCCCCGGACTGCCGCAGACTGCTCTGTTTCGCTTATGATTCCCGTATCCGGATCATTGATTTATACAACAGTAAAAAAATCCGCTCTCTGGATACCGGCAGTCCCAGCCTTCGTTCTGCGCTGTTCAGCCCGGACGGGCAGAAATTTATGGTCTGCTGCCAACATCACAGCCTGAAAGTTCGGGATACAGAAAAGGGGAAAGAACTGGAAATTCTGAATGAAAAAGGAAAGCGGGCGCATTCCATTGCAATCGGTTCGGATGAAAAAATGCTCGCGGCCTGCTGTTATGATACGACTGTACCTGTATGGGATGTCCGCGGGAAAAAACTGATTTGCGAACTGGAAGGACATTCCGCATGGGTGCGGACAGCGGCTTTTGGTGCAGACAAAACAATACTGGCTACAGGAGGAGATGATTACAGCATCCGCCTGTGGAATATCCCCGAAGGTAAATGCGCAGCCGTGCTGCAGGGCCATGAACGCAGTGTGGGGACACTGCATTTTTCAAATGACGGACGGATGCTTGTGAGCGGAAGTGAAGATGACACCATCCGGCTCTGGGATGTAAAAAGCGGGGAATGTGTAAAAACAGTCCCCTATCCCAGGCCATATGAAGGAACGGATATTTCCGGAACACGCGGAATATCCTATGCACAGAAAGCCGCTTTAAAAGAGTTGGGGGCGCTGGAAAAAGGTATGCAAAAGATTGGTGGATAAAAACTCTGTAAACTTCTAAAGGAGAACTGAAAGTGAGTGAAAAAACCAATGAACAATTGATTGTGGAAATGGCAAATCTGAAAGTTGAACTGCATTATATTGCAAATCTTTATGATGTATCATTAAAACTGTATGAAATTGATCCTGCCGCCAGCTGTATTATGGCCCGGAAACTGCTGGAAACAATCTGCATTCAGCTATATTCAAAAGAAGTGCAGAATTATCCAAAAGATATCAAACTGACAGAAACATCTTTATCGAATCTCAATGAAATGAAATTACCGAAAGATGTATTAAACAATCTGAGAAAGATGAAAAACAGGGTTTACTCGGAAGAAGATGAATTTTTTGACGACGTAAAAGAAGCAATCGGAAAAGATGCATATAATAAGCATAAATCACTGATTATGACTTATATAGAAACAGAAAGAATAAATTTATACAGATATATTAAAAAACTGGGTATAATGAAAAAAAGAGGGGCAGATCTTGTCCCGAAAAATATCCATACTGAAATGGATCATATCAGAGAATTCGGAAATAAATCGGTTCATCTGGATGATCCCATAACAGTGAATAATTCGCCCATAGAACTGGATAAATCTGAAGCAAAATCCTATCTTTTAAAATTAAAGGCAATTGTAAACTGGTATGTTAACGATTATTGTATGAAATACATAATTATACCGTACAAGACAAATCTTGAATACAGCAAAACGGATGCAGATGTATTTGTTGCAAGAATAAATCAGACATCCAAAACAATTGAACAACTGTAAACCGAATACAGACCTCCTGCAAAACTAAAATTGCTCATTATAACTGTTTGTTTTTATAAATCCATAAAATGAAATAAATGAGTTTTGCAGGAGGTCTTATCTTTTCTGATCCTGAACAGGACACTCCGGATAACACAATCATGCATTGGAATACTGCCTCCCAATGCATGACTGCAGATAAAGATTATACTTATTCAAATGAAAGACAGCAGATATGGAAGATAAAAAAAATGTTGAATATCATATAGATATTGCTTCTCCTTTAGCATCTGTATATCTGTTTTATCACCTGTTTACCGCATTACACACTGTTGATTCTGGCTTAAACGAACTTATTGACCATAAAAAACTGATTATCCCTGAAATTTTTTATATTAAAGCCAATACGGTTCTCACAGAAATAAGAAATAATATTTATTATAACAAAACAAAAAATAAGATTACTGATAAACATAAAACGGAGGATATTTTTGAAATTGTCGGGTATTCAATGCCCAAATCAGAATATAATAATTTAAGATCCTTATCGGATAATTCAGAAATATATATAAGCCCCGAATCCCATTCTGAAAGTTCCTCTTTAAAAACACTGTGTAAAGATATTTTACAGATTGCCAATACAATTAACTGGTATATAGAATACTGCAAGGGACTTATTCATCAGATTAAAAGCGTTAAAGAAGATCAGGACTCAAATCTTAATGCCGATATTGAAAAATATATCAAATCAATTATTGATAAACTTGACATCATCATTAAAATTGTTGAAAAATTCCTGCCCAAATTCCCAGCCAAGGCAGTGGCAATCCTCGGTATGTTAATGATTTTTTTTACATCTGTATATTTTATAATCAATCCCTTAGGCATCCCTGTTTCCGGCTTTGCAGCTTCATTGTCAAAAGCCACTCCTTTCAGTAAAAATCTGGTAATTCTGACAGGCGATGATATATACAGCCGGACAGATAAAGACTGGCGAATGACTTTTGCAAATCTTATCCACGCGCTTTCGGAAGCAGGCGCAGCAGTCATTGCTTTTGATATTGTACTGAAAGATGAAGAGGACAGGCATATTGAAAAACTGGCTGCGGCCATCAGGGAAGCCGCGCCGACGAAAGTCATTTTTGCCCATGGCGGTTCCTATACAATTCAAAAAAAACTCAGCGATTCCGGAGCAGAATTTGCTTTTGCCTGCCTGAGCGATTACCGCATCGCGAAAGCCTGCGCAGTTCCCTGGCAGGCAAAAATGAGCGGACAGGGAATACAGTATCTTCAGTACGGTCTTTCATATGAAGCCGTAAGAGCATACAAAGATTATGCAGGAAAGGGTTTTACTTCAGATGATATCGGATACTCATATACAGATCGGTTTTCCCCCAAAGACGCTGCATGTGATTCTTACAGGACAGATGAGGGAATTAAGGAGATGACAGTAAACCACATCCTCGTCCCCCTTGCAGAAATTTCTGTACTGCAAAAGCCCGGGCACTATTATATTTTCGACAAAGAGGGGATATACAGACTGAAACCTAAATTGAGCGGTTTTTTTCAGATAAACCGGCTGAATGTCCGGTAAGCGGAACTTTGCCTGTTTTACGCTTTTCACCCGGCGGGTGAAGAGCCGGAAACTGCTGAGCCCCTGATATTTCCGGCCG
>JAABRU010000073.1 GCA_011390755.1 Desulfobacteraceae bacterium
TCACAAAAAAAATTCCTGAAAGAAATCTGATATTACTCAGAAATTTCAGTCAGGGATGCAGGTCGGATTCAATCCGGTGTTCAGGATGCCCGGTTTCCGGTTTATTCAGTTTTGGCACGGTCTTTGCTATAAGGGGATTGCTTCGGAAAACTGTTTATACTTTAAATCCGGAATGTTGCCATACTTATAATGAGAAAAGAATGCCTGTGAGGTAATCATTAAGGACAGCATACCGGGATTAAAAAGAGATGTCAATAAGGCAGGGTAAAAAAAACTGCCGCATAGCGGCTTACTTGAACCATGCGTTCAAGCGGACTGTGCGGCAGGGCGGGAGGAGTCTTTTTTTATCGGATCCGCCGCTTAACTCAGTGTTATTTTTTTAAACAAGAAAGGAGAGTAAAAATGAAGACATTCGGTTTTTTGAAGGCAAAAATGGTTAAATTGTTTCAACTGATTTTTTTTGTTTCCTGCTTTATGACTATTCTTTCCTCGTCATCAATAGCATGGGATGTTGGAGGCAGTATTTACACAGTTAAGCTTAATTTGTACGATAATAAATATATCGTCTACGAATCACGCATACTTGATATTCAAGGTGATATCGTTAAGTGTCAAAGTATTGAAAAAGGCGGAACGTTAGGCGAAATAGGTTATTTAAAATTACCATTAGAACCACCAGCATATTTCCCTACATGGCAGAAAGCACAAGAATACATCCAAAAGAGATACAAAGAAGAATTCGAACGAAATAGAAATAAGCAATAATAAGCAGATAGACTGTCCCATCCCCTGTTGTTTCAGAGGATGGGCAAATACAAAAAAAGAATATTGAGGTGAAATATGTCGAAAACAACTGTTTTCCGTCCAACGGTTGTGAGAACAAACCGTGGGCTGTCAATTGCAGGTACACGGATTACTCTGTATCAGATTATGGATTATGTCAGAGCAGATGAACCTTCGGAAGTTATCAGAGATCACTTCCGCCTGACAATTAAACAGACTGAAGATGTTCTGAACTATATTAATACTCATTATGATGAGGTTGAAAAAGAATATCTCCGGATAATAAATCTGTCTGAAAATAACAGACTTTATTGGTCTGAACGCAATAGAAAACGATTTGCCGAAATTGCAAAACAACCAAGAAATCAAAAGGATAAAGAAATATGGGACAAACTGGATGAATGGAAAGCAAGAATTGCAGAATATGACAGCCATACTGATAGATCATAATATGGAAGGCCAGGCAATACTGTTATGGGATGTTTTGAGCAAAACGGAATTGCCGGATCTTCTGCAAATGAAAATGGTTATGTTTGCTGATGTCGGTTTAGCTGAAAACAGCAACGACAGAGAAGTTTGGCGTTTTGCTCAGGCCAACAATATGATTTTACTGACTGATAACCGAAGCGATAACGAAAAAGATTCTTTGGAACAGACTATTCGTGAGGAAAATTTACTGGATTCGTTACCGGTTCTGACAATCGGTAGCCTGAAGAGGATAAAAGAGAGGTGCTATCGTGAGAAATGTGCGGAACGAATAGCGGAAATAGTGTTTGAACTGAATAATTACAAGGGTAGTGGTCGTATTTTTATTCCATAATCCGCTGAATCTGTAATTCCATTAAAAAAAATAACCCGGCGATCATTGCGTCAGGATAAATCCGGAATATCGGGAAGGGCCGAAGGCCCTGAAATTTATTATTATTACCCAACGGGTGAAAGTCCCGTCTGATTAAAGTGTAACCGGCAGATCAGCAGGCAGGGTGGGCAAAAGCGCCGCGTTGCCCACCGGAATTCTGCCTGAACCCGAATTTACAGATTTACCGGGATAAGCCCGGAAATAAATAATGCATCACTCCCACCCCGCCAGATCCGCCCGGATGATTCTTATCCGTTTCATGATATCCTCTTTCTGAATGCTGAACCAGATCATGGCTGACATGATAGCCGCTCCGGTTGCCACGAGTACGATACCTTTGCCCAGGCGGTGTTCCGGGTAGAAGCGGAGCAACTGGTTCATGACGTTCATGACCATGAAGATGACCCCGCCGAAGAGGAAGGCTCTTATCTGCATGGCGATTCCTGCGATGATTCCCAGCAGACTCAGTCCCAATACCAGTATGAAAACCGAAAGTTCGGGCCGGAGGAATACATCCAGGGATGCCGATGCGTAGAGGACGCATACCACCGTCATCCGGGAGGTGTTGAGCACGCTGCGTTTCAGTTCCTTTCTGTGCAGGTGCAGGATGGCCAGCAGGCTGATACATACGGGCACGGCGTAAAGCTGCATGAGATTACAGCTTTGGGACCATTGGGGAATCCAGAGATAAAGGGCCGTGTTGAGCAGAAAAACCGCGCCGTAAAGGAAGATGCTTTTCTCCGTGGCATGGTAATGGGAAAGCCAGAGCAGGCCGCAGAGCAGCAGGGCGGAACTGGCATGGACGGAGTTCATCTGCCAGGGGAAGGTGAAAAAGAGCAGGAAAGACAGGGCCGTGGAAATCCGCATCATGGGCCGGGAGAGATATTCGGATTCCGTATTCCGGCTCCATATGGCGAAAATCCAGGCTGTGGACAGCATCAGGATTGTATCCCAGATGCAGGGGGATATCATGCCGAAGAACAGTATGCGGAGATAAAAAGCCGTGGTTGCACCCATAAGGAAGAGTCCGTAAACCCTTGCAGGTCTTGGATTCTGCTTCATCTGCCGGAATCCCAGGGCTGTGAGCAGAATTCCCGTCAGCAGAAAAGCCACTGCCTGTATGAATGACAAATGTGCATCGGCTGTGGTGACAACGCCTCCCGTCTGAAGGAAAAGGAAGAAATGCAGACCCCATTCGCAGAATGCCAGACCGGAGATAAAGCCGTAGCGGAGTTTCATTTTCCGCAGAACCGGGTATTTTTCCCCTGCGTTTCCGGCTGCCATACGGCGCAGTCCGATGATAATCCAGGCCAGAACCGCCAGTTCCAGGGCATAAAAGGGGAATAGCACCTGAATCTGCTGAAATTTTGCTATCAGTAGGGGAATGATCTGCCAGATACTGAAAGCCGCTCCTTTTTTAGCCGGGAGAAAAGCCAGGGGCCACATATGCAGGAAAATCAGGCCCATCACTTTGGCTGTCTTTTTCATAAATCCCTGCTGTTTCACTCCGCCGACGGTCGCGATGACAATTCCGAGGAATGCAAGCGTCAGAACCGTTTCCGCAAAGGAAGAATGGGGCAGAAAGATAAAGCAGGCCAGGGCTGTCAGGGGAGTGAAGGTCAGCCAGCCGGAAAGAACGGAGAGAAAGGGAGAAAGAAAAGATTCCTGCGCTTCGGAATTCCCGGATTTTCCATCCGTTCTTTTCCGGACAGCATCCAGCCCCTGATACAGCCCCAGCAGTAAAACCGTCCAGGCTGCCAGGAGAAGTGAAAGGGAGGGCAGGCCGGGGATAAGAAGCCATGCATTCAGGATAAGGCAGAGAAAGGAAAGCAGGATTCCCTGCGCCCATATTCTGACCCTTTCCCGGAGATAAAGGTGGAGGAAGGAAAAAGCAAGAATGAGGGAGGCACCCATCAGGAAATTCTGACTGCTGTGGATGGCATCAGGGCTGAGCAGTGCAACTCCGTCCAGAAAACCCAGAAGGATGAGGGACAGTCCGAAAATAAAGGCCGGGATGAGCCGCAGGGGAGGAACCGGGTTAAAGGTTTTCCAGCCCAGGCGGAAGAGTATCTTGGAAATATAGCGATTCCACAGGGGGATGGCCGCGAGCAGAAGGTTTCCCCAGATCAGGATACCGTAAACCATGCTTTCATCCGAAGGCAGTCTGGCAAGGAAAGCCGCAAGGGAAAAACTCAGTGTCAGCATGCTCAGCCATACCGGCACAGAATTGGTAGTCAGCCGGAGCATGAGGAAAAAGAATACCGAAAGCCCGGCCCAGTAGGAAACCGTGGAAAAAGAATACGCAAGTCCGCGGGTTACAGGCAGACAGAAGGCCGCCAGCAGCAGACCGGCCCAGGGCCAGAGAAGGGCTTCGCTTTTCCAGCGGGGAAATTTTTCATTCCAGAAGGGCAGGGCAAAACTGCCGGAAAGCAGCAGTATCCAGGACCATAGCGGCACGGCCTGGGACATTCCCAAAGGGAAAATGCGAAGGGAAACCGTGCTGAACCAGATGCCGCTTCCGAAAACCAGCAGGGCAATTCCCCGCCAGTGTGCCGCTTTGTGAAGTTTTTCCGTGACCGGAAAGAGCGTAAGAGCCATTATAGCAAAGAAGAGGGGAACCGGCAGGGATGCGGAGTTAGCACTAAGAAGCAATCCCAGCAGGGGAATGGTTTTAAACAAAGCCCATGCGTAACAGAGTTTGGAGATTCCCCGGAAAGAACGAAGATAAACATTGGAAGCAGACGGAAACAGGATAGGAACAGATGCCGTAAGCAGTGCCATGACTGCGATGAAAATCCACGCGTCCATATTTTCCGGCCAGAAAGAAAAGGCCGTTCCCGGATGAAAGATAAATATCTGCGTGCAGAGAAGGGTCAGGCTGAAAAGGAAAATCCCCATTCCGTTCTGCCATTCCTTTTTTCCCATATGGTATGCCGCAAGCATTCCCCCGGCGGAAATGCCAAGTCCGGCAATCAGCAGGAGATGAACCGGCATTCCGGAGATCGTAAGAAAAAACTGCTGACATGCCGAAGAAAGCAGGAGAATCGTGGAGAAACGGTTCAAGGCCCCTGAATATAAATCCTTTTCTTCTTCTTTGCGGTTTTTCACCGCTTTTCCAATCCAGATCATGAACAAACCCAGGAAAGCCGCCAGCATTCCGCTGCGCGGGTCTGCGGGCAGCACGCGGATATCTGTAATTTGCAGAAAATGCACATGCAGTACCAGTGCGGCCATTGTGAACATTGCCAGCACATCATTGGCATAGGAAGGTTTTCCGTAGATTCTGCCGGAAAGATAAGAGAAAATCATGGCTGTAAACAGTACCGGCAGCAGGTCAAGACCGGGCTGAATGAACCAGAAAAATGAGGCGGTCAGTACGCTGATAATGCAAAGCATATATGCGGTGGCATGTGTCTGTTTTTCCATCTTCTGTCGGCCACTGCCTGTATGTCCGCCGTTCAGATGCAGGATTTCTGCCAAATGCGGCAGGCGGGGCGCGGAAAGAATGCTTCTGACCGTAATCCATGCTGCAAGAGCGTAGAAACAGACAGCAAAGGGGGTGGTTTCCATATTCCAGGGAATGAAGGGACGGATAAAAGCCAGATATGTCCCCAGCCCCATGAGAACAGTGACGGGCCAGAGGCGGAGCATACGGAAACGCATGAGTATCAGGGCCGTCAGCAGTGTTGCCAAAGCCGCTTTGACAGCCCAGAACAGTGTCGGGCCGCTGTGAATCAGACCCATACCGCATTTGAAAAGCCCTGCCATCCACAAAAGCATCATGGCAAAGTTCAGGGGAGATGCGAAAACTTCCGGCAGGAATCGGGGACGGATCTGATGGATTCCCAGCAGGATAAGAGGGGCCTTTTGCGGAAACTCTTCCGTAAGTGCTGCGTAAATGGTCTGAAGGCGTTGAAGGTACCAGGTGATTCCCCAGAGGATAAGACTCAGCAGCAGGACCGTCATTCCGCCGGAAGAAGCCGGGAAAAACATGTATTTGATATAAATTCCCGCGGCCCCGCCCGGAATCAGGGCAAGACTGAAAAGAAAACGGTCCCGGAGGGCCAGGCTTTGCCGGAAGAGAATCAGGGAAGCCGCTGCCAGTACCGGAATCAGCATCATTCCTTTCATATCCCCCAGCAGATGAAAAAGACTGATGCCGATGGAAAGAAAAAGACTTATCAAACCGGAATTCAGGAACATGGGAACACGGGGAAGAGCGGGATTTTTATGATAAAGCCGCAGTCCCCTTTCTGTCCAGGCCAGGGAAAGCAGCAGCAGAGCCGAGACGAACTGTAGCGGGGCCGGGATTCCCATCAAAGCCGGGGCATAGGCAAAGGTCAGCATCCAGCAGAAGGGCAGGGCATAAAACAGGGCCGTATCCCGCAGATCCCCTTTTTCCTCCTTTTCCGTTTTTACCTGAAAGAATTTCACGGATTCAAAGAGAAACTCCGGTGCATTCCGCAGGTTGAACCATATGAAAACACATAAGGTCATGCAGGTGAAAAATGAGGACAGACCGGGGCCGCTGTTCCACAGACTCCACACGGCCAGTGCGCCGCCCAGTCCCCCCCGGATGCGGAAGACCGTCCGGGCCAGTGTCCGGGCATTGCGTTTCATTGCCAGCATCTGCATCCCCATCAGTGCGGCCAGACCGGGAACAGCGGCCAGGAAATGGCTTTCCCTGGGAAGATATTGCAGAACCAGCAGGCCGTAGAGGGCGGAAAGACATGCCGTGAGCAGCCAGAGGGGCGTAAGGGTGAGATACTGCCATATGACGCTTCCGTAAACAAACGCACCCAACGCCAGTGTGATGATGCGGAATATGGGATGACCCAGGGACAGAAAAATGGCCAGAACCGACAGACCGTAAACGCCCATGCTGAAACGGGAAAGCCAGGCATGATCCCGTATCCATTCCTTACAGCAGGCATCCGCATAAAAAAGCAGCGCGCAAAGCAGCATGAGGAAAGGGCCGAAATAAGCCGGGGAAATATCCCCCGGATAGCGCCATGCAATGTGCATGAAGGATACCAGGGCCGCATAAACCAGTGTTCCTCCTGCGTAATACGCGGTTTTTTTCCGGTCAATGAAAAGGGAGCGCAGCCAGTCCTTTGTAAATCGCATCATTGCATATCCCAGTAAAAGCAGGGTGAGCATGTGAAAAAAGGACATCACAGGCAGCGGAGGGAAAAGGGAATAGAAGGGAACCGCCATCTGCAAGGCAGTAAGCGCCATGAACAGTCCGGGATGAGCTTTCTGCAAAGAGCGGTCCATTGTACCCGAAGCCAGTTGCGCGGCCCATCCGAAAATCACAAAACCGAGCAGACTGATAACTGTTCCCAATACAAAAGATTCTTTTATCAGCGGAATTCCCGATGCAATGCCCAGGGGAATCAGCAGCATCCCCAGCGTGGTCAGCACATTCCCGGCTGTCCGGAGTTCGGGCCGCCGTTTCCGCAACTGGTAGGCACCGAAAAGCGTGAGAAGGGTATAGGCAAAAAGGGTAAGGCAGACCATCAGGGAGCGGAGAAAACCTTCGGAATAGGTGATAAGAAACACGGAGCCGGTGACAAAGGAAAAACAACTGATAAACCAGCCGATATTCTGAAGAAGGAAAGGAATCAGCAGGCGGGACCAGCCCGAAACCTTCTGCATCAACTGTTCCAGAACGCCTGCTTTTTCCCTTTTGATTTTTGTAATTTCTTTTTGGGCTACCGTCTTTCTGATCTCCGTTTTTACAATTGCGGATTTCTTCTTTTCCGGCGTATTTTCAGTTTTCAATGCAGGTCTGATTTCCGCTTTGGGGACAGATTTCGGAACCGGTCTGATGACAGTCGGTGTGATTTTTGTTTTGGGAATATCGGGAACAGAAATTTTCTGTGAAACCGTCTGCACTGTTGAAATCCGGGAAGCCGGAACCGCTACTTTTTCTTTGGATATGACGACCTGATCCTTCAGAATCTCATTCAGTTCTTTTTTGGCATGGACAGGCACAGAAGGCGGAGGACTTTGATTCTCCGTTTTGGGAAGCGGGGGCGGCGTTTTGACTGCCGGGGCCGGTGGAGCGGATTTCACTGTTCCGGGAAAAGGCGGAGGGGTCTGCAGACTGTATTTCTGCAATATATATCCCCAATTATGCCATGCCTTTTTCTTCTGCTCCATCCAGGCCGGGCTGCCGGGTTCCAGACCTGCGGACGTAAATATCCGGGTCAGGCCGAAATCTATGATTCTGCTGTAAATATCGCAGTCTTTCCCGTCAGCATCTCCGGATTTGCGCTGTCTTTCGATTTCCAGATGCAGCAGGGTAAGCTCGGAAATGGCCTTGTATCTTTTAATTTTTTTTAAATGACGGACAAACAGGATCAGTCCGACGATTGCAAAAATGAATAACCACCACATGGCCGACCTCCTTTTTTGAATGATGAATGATAAATGTCGTTTCCTTAAGCGGATAAGGTCGGAGGAGTGCCAAACTTACAGTTTGGCAATCTGAAATTATTAAGAAAAAGACGTGCTAAACTGTAAGTTCAGCACTCCGGTTTTTCTTAAGTCAACAGCATTGCCCCCTGCTCCTCCCTCAAGGGAGGGGAGTTTCGAGGAAACGGCATTCAGTATATATCTGTAAAATATCTGTTGCCGGTTTTATAATATGGAAAAGCAATTGATATGCCAACGCTGTCAGAAAAGATAAAATATATGAATAACAGATTATTAAAAGCAATAAGTCCATTAGGGCAGAGTCCTGATATTCATGATATGTATAGACGACAAGCATGGAATGTACAGACTTCCGAAAAATTATTTTTTATGACTTCCCATATCCCTTGACAAAAAACCGGCCTTCTGCCTAAAGTCTTTGTAAGCTGTTCGTGTTCCGTCAAGGTTTGCATGACAGGTTGTAAACTCTGAATATTGTGGAGGAAACGGTCGGCGCAAGACTGGCGGCTCTGAAAGCGGAACTGGGTTTTGACAGCATTCCGCCGGTCACGGATGCGGATATTGAAAAATATCAGGAATGTCTGAAGAATAAGCGGAAAAAAGCTGCCCCCCATGTGAATGAATACCTCAGACTGCTGGATCAGTACCGTTTTGCACTGGATAAAATGGTAGTGGGTCAAATCCGTTGATGACGGTCTCCCCTCCCCTGAGGGCAATGCTGTTGCCTTAAGGTCGGCGGAGTGTCAAACTTACAGTTTGACATGCTGAAATTATTAGAAAAAGTCGTGCTAAACTGTAAGTTCAGCACTCCGGTTTTTCTTACGTCAACAGTATCGCCCTCAGGGGAGGGGAGTCTTAAGGATCCACCCTCCCCTGCCCCTCCCTGAGGGAGGGGAGTCTTAAGGAGAGTGACATGAAAAAAATGCAGTGGATGATGATAATTCTGACGGTTCTGTTTATCCCCGGCCTGTGTCATGCACAGACCCTGCTGTATATTGCGGAACCAAAGACAGATACGGAGAAGCCGGAAACCCGCATTGTTTTTTATCATACAGACGGAAGGCGGGAAAAGGAAATCTCTGTCAAAGGAATCATGCCGAAACTGTCTCCGGGCGGAAAATATGCCGCGTTTGTCAGACCCCATGAAAAATATGATCAACATTATGAACTGTGCGTATCGGATCAAAAAGGGAAAACGCAGCAGATTCTTGTTTTTATGGGGGATATAAAAAACATGCCTGTATATTCCTGGTCTCCCAAAGGTGACAGACTGGCTGTTTCCCAAGTGCGGGAAAAAATATCGGAAGACCCGAACAAAAGCGGAATACAGTCACGGGTGCTGCTCTTTGATTTTGCAGGAGAAAAGATCGTTCAGGTGTATGTCAGACGGATACAGACGCGGCAGGAAACGCTTCCCTTTGACCTGCAATGGTTTCCGGACAATGTGCATCTGCTCCTGTCCGGGCCGGGGGAAACCCTCATGGTCAGTACCGCTGAGAACCGTTCCCGGAACATCTGCGGTGATGCTGTCCGTGCCTTTGTGACAGAAGACGGGAAAAAAATCATTGCACTTTCAGGTCCTGAAAAATGGATGTTTGAGATATGGCAATGGAATGTGCAGACACAGAAAAAAGAAAAACTGCATACTTTGCAGTTTTATGCCCCTGATTCCGCACAATGGGAACCTCGGATTTTTGCCCGGTATTCGCTTCTGAGCCATGACGGACGGTATCTGCTGATGCGCAATCCCGCCGGCCGGTCCCCCGCGTATATTCTGACAGATATTCCGGCAAAAAAGAATTTTCCGGTGGACAGCAAAGAAAAAAATCCGGTTTTTCAGCAGTTTTCTCCCACAGATTCCCGCATGGTTTCCCTGATTTATGTCGGGGGAGAAGGCAGTTATGGCGGATACGGCATTTTTGATACAGAAAAAAATGAAATGAAAATCATCAGGGAGATGAATGCGGAAATCTTTCAGTCCGGAATGCAGGGATTTTTACTGCTGCAAATGAGCGGGACAGGCTGGATACAGACAGCGGCAAGGGATGCGGAATATTCGCATTGACAGCAAAACGGACATGAAATGACTTCCTCACCGGAGACAGACACACCCCAACCTGCCGCAGCTCAATGACATAGGGATATATGATAATGGAAAAAAAGGAAATACTGGATCTGCTGCGGCAGGTGCAGCAGGGACAGACAGATGCGGAAAAAGCCTTTTCGCAGTTAAAAAATCTTCCCTTTGAAAATCTGGGATTTGCAAGAATCGATCACCACCGCTGTCTGCGCAGCGGGGTTCCCGAAGTGATTTACTGCGAAGGGAAAAGCGTGGAACAGACAGCCGAAATTGCCCGGAAACTGGCGCAGCACCACAGCAATATCCTGGCCACCCGTGCAGACCGGGCAATGTATGAAGGCATTCAAAAAGCCATTGCGGACTGTGAATATCATGAAACTGCCCGGATTGTGGTGATCCGGCCCCAGGAAAGGGAAAAAAAGGGCAATATTGCAGTTGTCACGGCCGGCACTTCCGATATTCCCGTGGCAGAAGAAGCCGCCATTACCGCAGAAACTCTGGGAAACCGGGTGAACCGCATTTATGACGCGGGAGTGGCAGGCATTCACCGCATACTCAGTGTGCGGGAAGAACTTTTCCGGGCCAATGTGGCCGTGGTTGTCGCGGGCATGGAAGGTGCTCTGGCCAGTGTGGTGGGCGGTCTGGTTTCCTGCCCGGTCATCGGCGTACCCACCAGCATCGGTTACGGGGCCAGTTTCGGCGGTCTTTCCGCCCTGCTGTGTATGCTGAACTCCTGTGCTTCTGGAGTGTCTGTGGTCAATATTGATAACGGTTTCGGGGCCGGTTATCAGGCGGCACTGATCAATCAGCTTGCAGTCGGAGAGTCCGGCAATGCAGGGGACAGGGCAGAAGAAATACAGAATGGGGGGGGAAAGTGAAAATTGCATATTTTGACTGCTTTGCCGGTGCAGGCGGTGACATGATTCTCGGCGCGCTGCTGGATGCGGGGCTTTCTTTGGAAAAACTGCGATCCGATTTGGCCAAACTGGATCTGGACAATTTTGATCTTCAGGTGAAAAAAGTGCGGAAAAAGGGCATCGCGGGCAGTCAGCTGATTATCCGCGTTGCAGGAGAAAAAGACGGGCATCATCAGACCGGGCATTCCCATCATGCGGGGCATACGGATCATACGGATCATTCCGTTCATGACAGCCATGCACATCATGTTCAGCCCTTACGCAGACTTTCGGACATCCGCCATATTATTGAAAAAAGCAGCCTGGACAGCAGGACAAAGTGCCAAAGCATGGCAATTTTCCAAAATCTGGCCCGGGCGGAGGCCAAAGTACACGGCATTGGCCTGGAAGAAGTTCATTTTCATGAAGTGGGCGCAATGGATACCATCATAGATGTGGTGGGATCGATTTGCGGCCTGACCGCAATGGGTATTGAAAAAATTTTCTGCTCCCCCCTGCATACGGGCTGCGGAACGGTGCGCTGCGCGCACGGTGTGCTTCCGGTTCCGGCCCCGGCCACGGCAGAACTGATTAAAGGAAAACCTGTCTATTCCAGTGGTGTAAAAGGGGAGCTGCTCACCCCTACGGGAGCGGCTATTCTCACCGGTCTTTCCGACGCTTTCGGGCCCATGCCTGCCATGCGGGTGGAAAAATGCGGATACGGCGCGGGCAGTGCCGATCCGGAAATTCCCAACCTGCTGCGCGTCATTATCGGGGAAAGGGAAGACATCGGGGAAAGGCAAAACGGGATGGATGATTATGAAAGCGATGAGGTGACAATCATGGAAATGAATCTGGATGATGCGGATCCGCAGATCTATGATTATCTCATGGAAAAAATCCTGGGAATGGGTGCGAAGGATATTTTTCTCACTCCTGTGCAGATGAAAAAAAACCGTCCGGGAATTCTGCTCACCCTCCTCTGCGCTCCTGAAGATACATCCCGCTTTGCGGATTTCCTGCTCCGGGAAACCCCCGGCATTGGTCTGCGTCTGCGAAGGGAAAAGCGTATCAAGGTCCGCCGGGAAATCCGGATATTCTCCTCCTCTTTGGGGGATGTACGGGTGAAAATTGCGGAAATCCGGGGGGAAATTATCAATTATAAAGCGGAATATGAAGACTGTAAGGCAATAGCCCTGGAAAAGAATATGCCCATAAAACAGGTAATGGAAATCATCCGCGGGGAAATGGCCGGACAGGAATATGATAAGCCCTCATTCAAAACCTGGCAGAACACTGCTGCTCTGTCTCAACATTAAAATGACGGGTGGCATTATCGCAGGGGTCTGTTGCATACGCCCGGCATGGGCGGTTTCGGGGCGTAAGGTTCGGCATTGAGTTTGGGCAGATTATTTTTTTTCCGTTCCCGCAACTCTGCCCGGTACACACCGCGTCCTGTGATGACGGAGTGCGGAAATCTAACACCCGACAGCATGGACGGTCCCTTTTTCTGATTTCCAGGTTTTCCAGAATAATTTATTTTTCCAGGATGTTTTCTTCCGGCGGTCAAAGATGACCAGCCAGCCCTCATCGCATCCCAGGGTATCCATATAATCCGCCAGTTGTCCTCTGCCTTCCGCCAGGGTGTTTTTATCCCGCCGGATTTTGATCTCCACCGGATAGCGCCGCTTTTCATAATGAATGCACAGATCAATCCGTCCCCTGCCGGTGGCCAGTTCCCGGTCAGTTTTTCCCCCGGAGTTGATAACCCTTTGCAGAAAGGCCATGAGAATCAGGTGGGGGGCTGCCTCTCTGTACTGGAATCTTTCCTGCCATATGGCGGAATTGTCCCGCCAGAACTGCTGAAAGTCGGTGAGCAGTTTTTTCATGTCCAGTTCTCCGGCTTTCAGATAGGCCGGAGCGTGCGGGGGGAAATCTGCCGAATCCATTGCCATCTGCGGTTCGGAACTGAGTTTCCGGATCATGACATCCGAATAAACCGGATTGGAAGGCCGCAAAACACCTTTCTCATTTTTCACCAGACCCAGATCCAGAACATAGCGGTAATCATCATCTGTAAAATCAAAACCTTTCTCCTCGCCGGTAATCACCGGCTCAAGCACCCGCCGCACCCGTTCCTCCTTCAGTCTTTCCAGCAGACTGTCAATGTGCGTATCCCTGCGCTGAATAATGCTCTCAACGGCTTTTTCAGCATGCCCGGAAGTGATTGTTTCTGTATGATCCGATTTCAGAATTTTCACCACGATTTCCCTGGCCGCCGCACTGACCAGCCAGGGCTGGCCCTGCGTATAATGATATACGGTTTCAATCACATCCCGCGGAAATATCTGCCCGCTGTCTTCGGTGTGCTGACTGTATAACTGTGTGACCTCCTCCTTTGTAAAATTCTTCAGTGTCAGGGACTCGGTGACAATATTGAAGGGACTTGCACTGCCGAGGGTCTCCCGTTCTTCCCGGATCTTTCCTTTGTAGTCCCGGATATTCCGCATTCCGATCAGGCCCACGGAATGCACAAAGGGGATCATATCACGGTTGATATATCCCTCCCTGAGCTGACGCAGAAAACTGATAAGGGTTCCGTTTGACAGGCAGTCGGCCTCATCAAAGAAAATCACAAGGGGTTTGTCCGATTTCATACAGAAATCCGTAAGACTGTCTTTCAGTTCAATATTGAAGCGGTGTGAATTATGAGAAAACGGAAATTTTTTTACCGGAATAAACGGGCTGTATTTAAGCGAACTGCCGATGACATTCAGAATTGCCGGAATCCCTTTTTCCGGTTCGATGATGTTCTGAACCGATTCCAGTGAGCAGTACAGGGCATAATATCTGTCCTCATGGTTTATTTTATTTGTCAGTTCCTTCAGCAGCGTCGTCTTGCCGGACTGCCGGGCCGCATGGATGACAAAATACTGTTTCATATCAATCAGGTCCGCAAGCCCTTCGCACCGCTGTTCCGACGGGATCATATAATGTTCCCCCGGCAGACAGGGACCGGCCGTATTGAAATAGCGTTTCATGGTTTTACTCCTTTACGGGCGCGGGTGTAAATGCCCGCGCCCATTGTTTCAAGTACGCTGAAGCGACCTGCTTACTCGTTCCCGGGCACTCCCGCCCCAATGCCATTAAAGTTTAAGACTCCCCTCCCCTGAGGGAGGGGCAGGGGGAGGGTGGGAACAGATTGTATTTACAAGTGTTTGTTCTCCCCCTGAGGGGGATTTATTGCTTAACGTAACGGTATTGGGGCAGCGCCCGGGAACGGGTTAGATCTGACTTTTTACGGGTTCATCATTTATTGGGACTGGTATTACACATCCTTCTTCCTTTGCCACAGTCGCTGCAAAAGCATAGGGCGGATTTTTTCACAGACTTCCGCAAGCCATTTTTCATCCCCAAAGCGGAGAAATTCCGAAAATTCCCTCAGTTCTCCGGGCAGTTTCCTCTCCAGATCATCCAGAGAGGAGCTCAGGGTGCGGAGGAAATCCGGATCCGAAGGAATTTCATCAAAAACGCGCAGCAGTTCGGCCACCGGGCCTTCCTTTTCGGTTTGGGAAAAATCCTCTCCGGGCGGACGGGTATTAAAAAAAATCTTTTCCAGCCATACCTGTTCCCCGGCTTTGTCCAGCACGGCTCCCCGAATCTGATGCATCCAGTGTTCCGGTTTTGCGCACAGGTCTGCATGGGCCGCGCTGCTGCCGGACAGTTCCACTCTTGCGGCCAGGGGGATTCCCTCATTTATTTCCAGCAGATCCTGTATATGCCCGCAGAGCAGGTCCACCGCTTCATAGGCATCCGCAGCCCCGCTGATGTCGGCACCGACCCGTTCCCAGCGCATGACATCCAGAGGCAGGAATTCCGGACAGGCCCTGCCGTCTCCGTCCACTTCCACGATCATGCAGCCTTTGGGGCCGGTTTCCCGGATATGCCGCCCCTGAATATTGCCGGGAAAGACAATATAGGGTTCCTCCGAAAGCATTTCTTTTTTATGCACATGTCCCAGCGCCCAGTAATCGTATCCTTTATCTGCCATATCCGCTACTGAGCAGGGGGCGTAGGATTCATGCCCTTCCCGGCCGCCTGCACAGGTGTGGAGCATACCGATATTGAAGTATCCGGGCAGCGCGCGGGGATATTTCATGACCATGTTTTTTTTCACTCCCGGCGACCAGAATCCCTGACCGTGAACGGCAACATGGATCTGATCCAGGCAGATGCTTTCCGGACTGCCGGTGGCAAGCATTTTTACATTATCCGGCAGACGCAGCACACGGGTCATGCGACTGGCCGCATCATGATTTCCGGAAATGATAAATACGCGAATTCCGGCTTCCCGGAGACGGGCCATGCGGGAAACAAAAAAAAGACCGGTGTTATAATCTTTCCATTCACCGTCATAGAGATCACCGGAAATCAGTACAAAGTCCACCTGCCGGTCTATTGCCAGCTCCACAAGGTTTTCCAGGGCACGGCGACTGGCCCCGCGCACAGCTTCCGCAGGCGCGCCTTCGTAACGGTTCAGATTCCGCAGGGGGCTGTCCAGATGAATATCCGCGGCGTGCAGGAATGAAATCATGTCATATTCTCCCAGAATTGAATATCGAAGCAGTTGTAAAAGTTTATCGCTAGCGGGTCAAATCCCTGCATCAGCTTTCCTGTCGCAGGGGCGTATGCAATACGCCCTTACAGAGGGGAATCAACGGATTTTGCCCACTACCAATTTATCATCACATCCGCAGTTGTAAAAGTTTATCGTCACATCCGTAATGAAGCACATCCATTCTTTCACAGTTCTGAGCGATATAATCCCCGCTCAGTCTGGGACGCTGAAAAGGGAAGAACCCCGGATTGTTTGTTAATAAGCCCAGTACCGCTTTTCCCTCCGGGACAGTGTGCAAAGCTGCCTCATGGAGCAAAAGAGCCGTATCCGGATTATGGATAATACAGGATTCTGTTTTTTCATAAGAACCTTTTCTGTCTGTATCTTTCAGTGTATGCCAGACCACAAAGGAACGGACAGTATAACGGGCATTTCTGGCAACGGTTTCCCTGTCCCCGTATTGTTCTTTCAGTCTGTCAAATATCTGTTTCTGCGTAATTTTATCCTGCAGATTCAGTATCCGGCCAACCTGTTTTGCCACATGAAACCAGAAAGGGTATGATGCGGATATAACAGCCCAGTGGAGCGGCAGCCAGTCTGACGGCGGAAGTGTTTTTGCCAGGTCCAAAGCCTTTTCACAGAATTTTTTTAATTCCTTTTCTCTGCCAAACCAGGATGAAAGAATACCAATGGCCAGACCATATGTTTTTTTCCCCCGTTCTCCGATACCGCCGCTCTGTTTCTGCGTGGAAAGATAATCATCCAGGTCTTTACGGATTTCTGTTTCGCTCATTCCGGCCAGCAGCATCTGAACCACACGATCCATCCAGTCCGGCTGAATGGTCTGCTTTATCCCCAGTTTTTTATATCTCTTTTTTGTCATCCTGTATTCCTTCAATGCTTCGGTAATTTTTTCTGATTTACAGCGCATAAAAATATAACTGTCTGAAATCATTAAATCTGAATATTATGCTTGAATTTTATAACTTACTGAAATTATTCAGTCTGATTTTTTTACCGAACTGTTGTTCCTTGTAAAACTAACAAAAGGTACGATGACTTCTTCAATGGAAATCCCCCCGTGTCCGACAATTGTATCTCCCTGCCTTACAAAAGCATCATTATCAAGGGCCACAAGGGGAAAGTAGTCCGGAGGCAGGCCCGCAGGAGACCATTCTTTTGCATCCGGGACATCCGCAGCAGTCTGTGATCTCAGTTCTTCTGAAGGATAAATACGGACTCTTTCCCCTTTTGTTTCTGCAAGAACCCCTTCGGACAGTCGTCCTTTGCCTTTGCATTCCATATTCCCGTGATCCGATGTCATCCGGACTTTATATCCCTGATCCAGTAAGTAATTGATTAATGAGAGCAGGAATCCTTTGTTACACCACTGTTTTATCTGATTGTGCATTCCGGCTGCGCCCAGCTGCATTCCGTGCATAATTTTGTCTATTTTATCCACTACCAGCCCCACAGCTTTTGTCTGTCCCGGATGGATTATGGATGCCATCATCCTTTCCGCATCGCCGTCACGCAGTCCCCTTGCATAGGCAATATCCGGCCGCTTCATTTTGTTATTTTCCCAGAACTGCTTCCACAGTTTCTCTTCATTGTCGGTTGTATGAATTGATGATGCAAAATAAATCGGCGGTCTGCCGGAAAAAACAGATTGCCTTGAAACAGATGTCAGTGTGGGGATCCATGCAAAAAGGGCGGATTCATCAATATGTAAGCTGCTGTCATTTTCCTGCAATATCTGCCGGATGGTAACCCATTGATCCAGTGAAAGACCGTCCATCACAATCAGTGCAATAAGGCGCTTGCCCGTTTTTTCCATATCTTTGGCAATATGCCGGGGGATATGGTGCAGCATTGCCGGATTTGTCGGCGGCAGGTTGATGAGACCGGCATATTTATCCTGTAACCACATGGCAAAAATGGTATTCAGTTCTTTTCCCATCTCCCGGAACCGGGATTGATATGCCTCATTATCTGCACAATGCATCAGTGCCGACAGTTCCGCCCATTGCAAAGCAAAATGTATCCAGTCCGTATAGGCGCAGGTTATTGTCGGGAAATGATCTTTCAGGACCTGAAACAGTCCTGAAATACGGGAGGATTTGTCACTGTTTTCTTTCTTTATTCCGATGCTGATCCAGGAATTCTGATCAATATGGGGTCCTGCTCTTTTTACGGGTTTGATTTTCCCTTCAAAAAACAGGTTATCCATATATATTCTGATATCCTGATGGTCAAAGGGAAGAATATCCGGCCCCTGATATTTCAGGCCGTAATCATAAGACGCTTCTTTTATCTGATCTTTTCTGCCGAGATGGTCAATAAATACGGGCCAGCGTTCCTGGAGAAAAGCAAAAAAGGCTTTTCCATCAGGAACAATTGTTTCCAGGTCCCATGAGCGGAAACTGCTATTTTCTCTTACAATCTGTACAAACCTTTCTGAAAAAATCCCCGGCATTCTGATTCTGCTGTAATGCAGTCTGAGCAACGTCCGTAACAGCCAAACATCATCTGAAATCATGTCCGGTGAAATACCGTAAACATGATGCAGGATATAATCTTTACTGGCATTATCGCCCATCCGCTCAGGTTTTGTATTCTGCTGTGCCGCAAAAAGAGCGTCCAGCACAGATTTGTCCAATTGTTCTATCACCGGATAACTGAGATTGGGGAAAATATCTCCAAGATGAAAAGACAGCTTTCTTCCGGTCCGGAGCAGATCATAGGGTAAGGATGACAATTCGGAATCCTGCAATCGGAGAATCACCACCAGATTGCTCTGTTCTCCCCTGTCCCACAGGGATCTGTATTTTGATTCATATTCATACCGGAATGCGATGGGATCATCATATTCAATGAGATAAAAGCCTCTCTGCCTTAGTTTTTCATAAAGCTGTTCCTCGCTTAAAAGACAGTCCGGATCGGCTGCCAGGGTCAATCTGCTGACATTGGGGAAAAATTCCTTTAAGATCAGTTCTCGCCAGTCATCCATTACGCCATATCCTTTTCTCTTTTCATTAAAACCCTCCTCCGCTGTCTTCGGTTCTTGTAAGGGCGTTGTTATACCATAAAAGGAGTTTGGGGTCTTCTTCAAGGATACTGTCCGGAATTTTTTCGGCCACGTTTATGATAAGGGCATAATCTTTTTTCTGCCATGCTTTCCTGAATCCGGTGCGGACAGCTTCCAGGCGGAATACTTTGAGTTTTTTTAGGGATTTTCTGTATTCTTCAAATTCTTTCAGCAGCGCTTTTTCCCGCAGTTTTTCCAGATCGCCTGCTTTGTTGGGATCAGGAACATACCAGCGGTCTTTGGCTTTTGCCATAAGTGCGGGGTCATCTTTTGAAAGATTGCGCCGGTCTTTCCAGTTGCTGGAAAGATAGCCGTGAATCTGTTCCGGCACATGGTCTTTGCCGTCATAAATCAGGAAGTTCTGTTCCAGAAGGGTGGACAGTTCCAGACTGACTTCGTTTTTACGCCATCCGCTGAGTTCTTTCATGAACAGCGGATTGATATCCTGATAGGTTTGGGGTTTGTCACGAAGCAGGTTGCGCAGCCATTCTATGGCAGAGGTTTCGTCGGAAACAAACAGGGACTGCTGCAGCAGTTTTCCGCCGCCCATCATTTTTTTCCGGTCATATTCTGCGGCCTGTTCCGGAAGAAAATACATTCCGTCCCGCTCGTCAAACCTTTGGGATAATCCCAGTTGAAATTCTTTGCTGTCAACAGGTATGTTATAGCCTTTGCGGACATAGTAGGAGATGACCTGATCATAAAGAATCCGGGGGTCCCGTTCCGGAATCGGCACTGTATCCGCCCCCTGTTTTCTGGTGATTGGCAGATATTTCATGTGCGTCTGGACAAATTCCCAGACGCCTTCTTCTGTCTGTGCTTTGGGCTGAAAGCGTTCTTCAAAGCCGCCGTTGGGTTTGTACGCGGAGATTATAAGGTCCTGTTTTACAGCAGTAGGGCCAATCATGGAATGCAGACCACCACGTTTTTTGTCTAAAGCGGCCACTGATGCAATTATGAATCCGGCATCAGATAAAGCATTCTGAATACTATTCCAGGCACCTGCTTTGGTATTTGAAAATTCAACTGTCATCCAATGACCGGGTTTAAGGTATTTATAAGCCTGAATAAAAGATTGAGTCATCAAATGCCTGTATTCCCCTATTCCTTTTTTTTGTGATTTATTTTCAATAGCTTCAGGAATATTGTTCGTAAAAACATTAAGCCAGGCTTCTCTGATATAATTTAATTCAGAATACATAATATTTGAACCGAATGGAGGATCCAAAAAAATATAATCAAGACTATTCTCATTGATATTTAGTGACTGAAATGCCTGATTGCTTATAATGGAACCGGATAAGGAAGTCAGAGCTTTTTCAATTTTTTTATACTGGAATATTAACTGGTCAATTACATTATTCTCTACACTTATCGGAGGAATGTATAATGTATTTGCCATAGGGCCAACAAGAGCTCTGCCACCATGCTGAGGCATATACCTATTCATAATAGTAAGTTTTGGAAGAATACTTCCCATTAAAAATTCCAAATGATATTTGGAATAGTTTGAAAACAGATTTCGTAAGATGGAAAGAGAAATAAGTATTCTTTTTGTATAAAACTGATGAACAAATCGAATTTTACAGGAAAATGGATCAGCAGATTTATCACCTTCGATTAATTCCGCTAAAGGTATGTTTACAATTTGATTGTTCTTAAATTCTATTGATTCTAGTGTTGCTAAATCCTCTGGGTCAATTTTTTTTACATAGCGTTTTGTCCCAATGTTGTAATTTATAAGGACTGGTATTTGTTTTTGCTTTTGTAGAATTTTGTTGGAAAATGGATCGAATAAAGATTCAAATATACGATGGGGTTTCTGAGCAGGTGATTTTTTACCTGGATTCTTTGAAATCATACAATTGCAATGTGGACAATTGAACTCTGGTTTAAATTCAATGTCACTATCATGTTTTATAAACACTTCGTTGTAATATATTATTTCTTTTGAACATTCAGGACATCCATAAATATCTGACCATACAGTATAGTTTATCTTCCCTAAAGTTTTTCTATCAGTATGTTGTGTTTCCCACATCCATTTAGTTTTTTCATTAAATTTAGCTATAATAATTTCAACATCTTTTTTAAATGAAGTTAAATCTACTGATGTATTGTAATTATACGCAATAAAAGTCGCAGCCGGTGAAAGGTCGTTCAGCACAGCCCGGCGCGGCCCAGGTTTTGAAAACTTCACCCATGTATCTTTCCCCGCATCATCAGGCTGCCGCTCCAGTATCGTACCGTCTTTTTCCACCTTATACTTCTGCTCAGGGGATTCTTTGCTGACACCCAAAGATTCAACCGCTTCTTTATCCCCGCACATCTGCGCGGCCACGCCGGTCATACCGGTTCCGCAGAATCCGTCAAAAACAATATCTCCCGGTTCGGTGTAATGCAGTATATACCGCATGATGGCCTTATGGGGCACTTTGGTATGATAACTGTGGGCATTGTAAATGGGGTCATTTTTCCCCTCGCTCACATCGGCTGCAAAAGGTTCCCGATGATACTGATAGCCTTCCTCCTTTGGCGGCTTCTGCGCTTCCCATTCCTCTATAAATTCACCAATCCAGGGATTGGGGCAGGCCGTATAATAGGGCGGATCACTCAGCGCGAGAATATCTTCATCTTTTCCAATGGGAAAACCTTCAATCTTACGGAAATCCGGGTTTTTTAATTTCTCCCGAAGAATTTCCGTAAAATAAACTCTGCGGACATTATCATTATCAAACTTCATCCCCAGACAGATGACCGGTTCATCCTTATTTACAAATTCCTCATCAAACAACCTGCCGCTGCCCGGTTTGCCGGGAACTGTTTTTGTAGTAAACAGACTTTTCTGATTGTCCATCATGTTTTCCTTATTAAGGAAAGCCCTGAAAGGGCGTATTGGTATAGCCCAGGGCAAAGCCCTGGGAACATTGAATAAAATTTTATATAAGCCCTGAAAGGGCGCATTAAAAAAATGATTCCGGTGTGTTATTCAGGATAATCCGCCCCTTCAGGGCTTATCATATTTTTTATCCTGTATTACCGGGACATTGCCCCGGTCTGTATCCATCCGCCCCTTCAGGGCTTTCCTTAACACAAGGGCATTAAGTTAAGGCTCCCCTCCTCTGAGGGAGGGGCAGGGGGATAGTGAAAACAGCATTTGATTACAGACGTTTATCCTCCCCCTCCCCTACCCCCTCCCACCGGGGGAGGGGGATTTTTGGCTTAACGTAATGCCATTGAGGCAGAGCCCGGGAACGGGTTAAAATCCCCCCGGCCCCCCTTTTTCAAAGTCTTACAATTTTTACATCGTTCTGTAAATGATAAAAGGGTGGTGGGTCAAATCCGAAGAAACGGTATTTTTTTCAATTGACAATCTGCAAACTGATATGTACTGTTTTGAAAAAAAGTACTGACGTTTTAAAAAAAGATAAACGCATGACAGAAGATGATGATTTTCAGAAGCAGATACTCACTTAGTAAAAAATCCGACACGAAAACGGTACGGAGCAAGAAAAGTGACTGCGTGGGATCATAAACACAGAGACCCGAAAGATAAAGGTATGCCATATGAATTTGATACTGTGCCAGAGTTGCTAAGTGATTTCTGGAATGATGTAGATAAAATAACAGGAGGATGGTAATATGAAAAAAGAATACGGCATTATGTCACCGAAAAACTTCAGAGAAATGACAATGGCAATTGCCAGAGGCAAATATAAACTTCCTCCGGATGCGCCAAGAGAATATTACGCAGATGAAGAAACCGCAAGAATTTATCACAAACCTGTTCCTTACAGCGCATCTCCTATGATGACGGATGAATATTCAGAAGCCGCAGGAATGTAATATTTTTTTCCCTACAATAGATCATCGGGCAGAAATGTGCAAATATTATCCGCCGTTAAATCCTATTCCAGCACAATTCTGACCCTGTTCTGATCTTTTCCTTTTATCAGACTGTCAATATAATCCTCAAAGCGTTTCTTCATTTCTGAGGGCGTTCCCGGACCGGTATGGGCCTGAAGTGCATTCTGCAGCTCCCCGACATTCAATGAAACCTTCAGCAGACCGGACAGCACTTCTTTTACGGCATGGACAAAATTACTGTCCGGCGGGGATGGCAACTGTCCGGATTTCATAAAATTATCCAGCAGATTCCGGTCATCTTTTTTTAATAAATCTATATTGGACTGTGTAGCAGGGCTTTCCAGATTTGAAAGTAAAACAGAAGTCCAGTTCGCCACAAGACGATCCAACTGCTCATCCAGTTTATCCATCAACTGTGCGTCCGGTATCTGAGCATTCGGCCCGGTTTCCATGGCCGGTCTGAATCCGCAATGGGGACACAGGGCAGCGGAATCCAGATCCTTTTCCGCAAGTTTGTAACAGCTTTTCAATCCCTCCAACTGATTCCGGAATTCCGTCAACTGCTGCCGGGGCATCAGGTCAATTACAGCCAGTTTTGACAGGGCCTGCAGACGCTGATCGTTCATTAAGGAGGATTTCCGCTTTTCATCCTTCATGCCCAGTCGTGATTTTGTATGCAGGTCAATATATACACGGGTATATTCTTTTTTTAACTGCAAGAGCCTGATCCCGGTTTCACCTGATTTTAGAGACAGACCGGACAGATCGCTTTCTCTGACAGAATCAAAAATTTCCTGCTTTGCTTTCTTTGTTTTTTCCAAAAATTTATGATCGGCAGGCAGGATGCTTTCGCATGTTGTCAGCCAGGAAGCCCTTGCTCCGTGCTCCATTACAAATTCTCTCAGGGCATCCAGTTCATCCGCAATCTCAATGGCTTTTTTATGTTCAAGAATATCTTCGGCACTGTATCGGAAATTTTTCAGCTTACCCGGTGTGGAAAAAGCCTGCAGAGATTCAAAAAAGGTTTTACCTTTATCCAGCACTTCCGCCTGCATCTTTGCGCCGCTGAGATTCAGAATATCAACTCCCCAGAAAGACAGACCTTCCCGAAGGTTCTGCTGACACCGGACAATGCGCTTTACCAGCCTGCCGACTTCCTGCTGAAGGCTTCTTACCGGTTCATCCTTACCCTCTGTTATCATCTGTGTCATTCCGGTCGGCAGGCCCAGGATTTCAAAAAGAGCTTTCAATGCAGGAAGATTCCAGTCTTTGGGCTGTTCCAGATGCTTGAAATGTAACAGGTTTTCCAGTTTTGTGGCAGCAAGCTGCGGCAGAGAAGTTGCATCAAATTTTTTTCCGGGAATAGCCAGAACTGTTTCTCCGGCATACACCAGGGAAGCGATTATAAGGATTACCCATTCCGGTTCCAGCCGCAATGCTCCCGGATTCATATATTCCAGACCATGATCGTCATGAATGATCTCATTGCGGTTGATTACCTGCCCATGTCCTTTTCCCTTTATGACATTAATAATAAATCCGGCATATTTTGATCTGTATGGATCAATTTTTTCTCCCTCAAGTAATTCCAGTGCATCCAGCACGGCAGTGGCCTGTTTTGTTCTTTTCTGTCCGGCAAAACTTCTTACTGCATCCTGGGCTGCCTGGGCACGGTTGGCCCCTGAAATCAGAATGGAAAATACAGGATAATCCGGGGACTGATTTTCAAAATGGGGGGCCAGGCAAATCCCGGATACGGTATTGACAAGATCACGGAAATTGATGGTTTCATCCGGAGACAGTTCTGACAGATCCCGGATGGATCTGCCCTGCGCCCATTTGGTTATTGCTTTTGTTCTGCCCTGATAAGTCACTTCAAAAGCATCGGCCATGTGTTTCTGCAGCCATCTTACCAGTTCCCTTAAAAAACCGTTGGTCTTTGATTCGTATGTGGCTTTTGCATGACCCGATGAAGTGGAGGCCAGATCCAGGGCAGCAGCATAATTTTTCAGTGCGGTTTTAAAATCCTCATCCGTTTTTGTTAATCTGAAAAACAATTCATCACTTTGTTTCTCATCCTTATATCTTGGGGGATCATTGGGCTGGATAAAATAGATGTAAAAATCCCTTTGGGGAACAGCCGTTGAACGCTGATTCGGTGCGCCAAAAAATAAATACCCTGTTCTGGCGGCCCGGCGTTCCTGCCAGATGATTTCATGCTGCCAGATTTTATATCCGGTAACATAGGTTGCATCCTGGCATTCCATGACCCGTTTCAGGGCTTCATAATAGAAGCGGTCAAGATGGGAATCCCCAAGTGTATCTGCCCGGTTTGAAATGATTGCGTCAAAATCATCTGTTTTTTTCAAATCCAGATAATACTGCTGATTGCTGCGCTGAAAAGAAATGAACTGCCCGCTTACGGTTTTATGAATTTCACGCAGAACCGTTTCCACCTGGGTTTTCAAATCCTTATCCGGCTCATCTCCTCCCATTTCAGCGATCAGCGGATCAAAAAGGCATAATCTGTCCCGGAGTTCCTCTGCCGTAGCTCCAATGGGAGCGTTGATGTCACCGGTTGTCAGGCGGTGAACTGAAAGCGCATGGATAAGGCGTATTGCCATGGGAATAAAAATTTTGCTGCCCATTGCATTTTTAATACGGGATTCCAATACCTGGCTGCAATCAATTACTTCCTTTATTTCAGGTTTGGATCGGAAAGATGCATTCTGATGCAGTGTTTTCCAGTAGGTATCAAAGCTTATCAGGCCGGGTTCCTCTTCTGGAAGCTCCTTATCAAGCATGCTTCTCATTTCCAGGGAGAGTGTTTTTAAAATCTCTCTTTTTTCAGCAACGGTAATTCTCTCAAATGTATCAATATAGTCCGGATGTACAGGGAACAGGCGGACAAACTCATCCATTCTTTCATTCATATTCCCGTAAAACTTTGCAAAAGGTGCAAGGTAGTTGTGAATGCGGGACTGCTGTTCCGCATTTTTTTTCAGGAGGCGCCGGGCCACTACAAATTTCACATCATTTCTGACAATTAAAATCTGCTCAAACCGGTCCTTGACCCTTCGGATACTGTCTGCCACAAAGGCAAAGGCAGGACTGTCAAAAATGGCCTCCTGCACCCCTGCCATAAAGCGGAAACGCAGATATTTACAGATTTCCCCCACTTCACGCAGAAAATTCAGATCCAGGATGATTTCATGATCTTTCCGTGTTCTCAGAAAATCAAGAAGTTCATCCGCCACAAAAAGCAGTCCCTGATCCGGATATACTTCATGAAACTTTTCCATCATGTCTTCAAAAGCCCCCTGATGGTTTGTGATTGTACCGGCATCGGGAAAAACATATGCCACCCCCAGATGATCCAGTTTTTCCTCAAGTTCGACTGCAAGTATATCCCGAAGAGACATGGTGGAAGCCCCGATTACAGCCCGGATCACTTTAAAACGCCCTGCAATCTTTGCCGCTTCTTTTTTCACTTCATCGTGATGTATGCTGTCCAGTAAGGATGCATCTTCCGCAATACCAGAAATAACAGACATGAGATGGGATTTACCGGTTCCATAGTTACCGACGACAAGGAGACCTTTATTATCAAGCGGTTCGTCAATCTGTATCTGAGGCACAGCAATTTTCGTTATTTTTTCAGCCATCTCATCAGAAATCACATAGGTATGGACAAGTTTCTGAGCCGATTGTGATTTATCCGCATCACACAGTTGGACAACGGTTTCAATGGGGTCAAATTGTATAAGGTCTCCGTATTTCATACCTGTCATGCCTTTCTTATATCTTCATCAGAATCAGTTGAAGTTCTTCCATCCATACACAGGATAATCGTATCTTCAGGATCATAAACCCTGTATTCCGGGTGTCCGGGTTCTGCATAAATCAGTCTGTTTTTTTGGTATTTACCATTCCAGACTGCTATGATCAGATGATTCCCTGATAAACCCTGCAGAAGTTTCAGCGGGTCCTGCCGAAGCCCTGCATCAAAAAGTATTTCCGTATTATCAAGAAATACAATCGCTTCATTTATAATCCCTGCTGCCAGTTCCGGCAGTCTCAATATTCTCTGCTTTGCTGTCAGATCAAGCAGTTGAAAGGAAAGAACCCTGTTCAGACTGATTACGCCGGTCTTGTATTCTTCAGCAAGGGCAGAAAGCACGGCTGTTTTTCCGGACCCGCTCTCTCCTGCGAGCAGAATCAGTCTGTGATACAGACCGTTGGCAGATGGGATCAGGCTTTTTATTTTATTTTGTATTGCTGTAAGCATACTTTTTCAAAATCTCCGGGATTGCCGTGCAGGGACGCATGACCGTTGAGAGCTTATTTTTCAAACATGCTCTGGTATCTGCCAGTATACTGAAATAATATACAAAAAAAATCCGTATTTTTTGCTAATGCCGGTTATCAATAGTTCACAGCGTACTTTTCAAACAGGCACTGAGTAATGTCTCCGGTTCGGTGCGTTACGCTTTGCTAACACACTCTGGGGTATTCAGTGTGCGGGGCAGAGCCCCGGAAAAATGCCTTATGGGACTGTGTCCCGTAACGAGTCGGAGTGAGATTTCATCTGTTATTATATGATACGGCTAAAGGAGTCAATCCCGAAGAAAAATGTATTCCCTTCCGTAAACAGACAGTCTGTTGCCCGTTCATTGAATTTTGTTCCCCGTGTTTTCAGGAACAATCCGTTTTCTTCTTGACAGAAATCATTTATGTTTGTAATGGTTAAACCATTACAAACATAAAAACGGAAGGAGGTCCTTTCATGACAAAAAATATCATCAGTGATGCTGTTGCCCTGGCAGAACAATGGCAGAACCAGGCAGACAAACTTCTTACTTTTAAAGAAAAAACCATACAAAAACAGATGATGCGGCTGATCCGCAATCCGCTGGACAAAGTCATTCTGACCAAAATGATTGACCAGAGTTTCCGCTCCGGTAACAATCACAGGGTCGCGGATCAGATCCATTATGTGCTGAAAAAATACGGCATCCCCGGTTTTTTTTCCTTCACGGAACAGGGACTCATGCGGATATTTCTTGCCGCAGGGCGGCATGTGCCCAATATCTCCATCCCCAAAATGATTGAAAAAATCCGGGCAGACAGCGCCCGGTCCGTGATTCCGGGTGAAAAAGAAGTACTGTATCCGCACCTGAACAAACGCAGGGATCAGGGGGTGCGCATGAACCTCAACCACCTGGGGGAAGCCGTGCTGGGGGAAGGGGAATCCATGCGCCGCCTGCTTACCTATATAAAGGATATGGAAGATCCGGAAATCGAATATATCTCTGTTAAAATATCCACTATTTTTTCCCAGATCAGTTCCCTGGCTTTTGAAAATACGGTTTCCGTCCTGGTTGACCGCCTGTCCCAGCTTTACCGCTCCGCGCAGAAACACCGCTTTGTCCGAAAAGACGGTTCATCCGTACCCAAATTTGTGAATCTGGATATGGAAGAATACCGGGATCTGGAAATCACCCTGGCAGCTTTTATGCGCACTTTGGATCAGGCGGAATTCAAAGATTATGCAGCAGGCATTGTACTCCAGGCCTATCTGCCCGATTCCTATGCAAAACAGGTGGAACTTACCCAATGGGCCAAAAAACGGGTGGCAGAAGGCGGTGCCCCCATCAAAATCCGTATTGTCAAAGGGGCAAATATGGAAATGGAACAGGTGGAATCGGCCATCCATAACTGGCCCCTGGCCCCGTATGATGCCAAGGTGGATACGGATGCCAATTTCAAATGCATGGTGGAATACGGTATGCGCCCCGAAAATATCAAAGCCGTGCATATGGGCATTGCCTCCCACAATCTTTTTGAACAGGCCTATGCCTACCTGCTGGCCAAAGAAAACGGGGTGGAAAAATACAGTTCCATTGAAATGCTGGAAGGCATGGCCAATCATATCTGGCGGGCCATGCAGAAAATTTCGGGAGAATCCGCCCTGCTTTACGCTCCCGTGGCCACACGGGAAGAATTTATCAATGCCATTGCCTATCTCATCCGCCGTCTGGATGAAAATACCGCGGAAGAAAATTTCCTGCGCTATTCCTTCAACCTGAAAGCCGGCTCAGATGAATGGGAATTTCTGAAAAAAACGTTCACGGATTCCTGTGAACGCATGGAACTTGTCAAAAAAACGCCCAACCGCATTCAGGATCGGAGCCGGGAAGATAAAAGCAGCGCGACCGGCACTTTCCACGACAAAGAATTTGTCAACGAACCTGATACAGACTGGGCCGTTCCGGCCAACCGCAAATGGGCCGAAAATATCCGGGACAGATGGATGGACCGGGAAGCAGAACAGGTTCCGGCCGTCATTGCCGGGGAAGAAATTTTTGCAGACCGGGATACAGTGGAATGCTTTGATCCCAACCGTTTTCCGGAAAAAATCCCCACGGCGGTATATGCCCTGGCCGCTGCCGAAGATGCCCGGAAAGCCGCGGAAACGGCCAGGGACGATCCGGACGGATGGCGCAGCAAAACCGGGGCCGAACGCCATGAAATTCTTTCCAAAGTGGCAGCGGAACTGCGCAAAGCACGGGGCGATCTTTTGGGCTGTGCCGCAGCCGACACCGGTAAAGTGTTTAGCGAGGCCGATCCGGAAGTTTCCGAAGCGGTGGATTTTGCCGAATTCTATCCCTGGACCGCAGCAAAAATAGAAGAACTGGGCAGCGTTTCCTGTAAAGGCAAAGGCGTGGGGCTGGTTATCACCCCCTGGAATTTTCCCGTTGCCATTCCCTGCGGCGGTATGATCGCCGCGCTGGCCGCGGGAAATACCGTTATTTTCAAACCGGCATCCGCCGCGGTTATCACGGCCTGGCATCTTTGCCAATGCTTCTGGAAAGCCGGGGTTTCCAAAAATGTCCTCCAGTTTGTTCCCTGTTCCGGTTCTTCTGTCGGGCCGGTGCTGACCGGGCATCCGGATGTGGATTTCATTATCCTGACCGGGGGAACCGATACCGGAATGCAGATTCTCAAAGATCGGCCGGAAGTTCTGCTGGCTGCGGAAACCGGGGGCAAAAATGCCACGATTGTAACCGCCATGTCCGATCGGGATCAGGCCATTGCGCACATCCTCCATTCAGCCTTCAGCAACAGCGGGCAGAAATGCTCGGCCACTTCCCTGCTCATTCTGGAAAAAGAAGTCTATGAAGATGAGCAGTTCCGGAAACAATTGGTGGACGCGGCCAAAAGTTATGCCACCGGTTCGGCCTGGCAGTTCCGCAACCGCATGGGCACACTCATTTCACCGCCCAAGGGAGATTTGAAAAAAGCCCTGACCACGCTGGAGCCGGGAGAAGAATGGGCTTTGGAACCCCAAAATATTGATAACAATCCCTGTCTGTGGACACCGGGCATTAAATGGAATGTGCAGCCGGGCTCCTATACCCATATGACGGAATTCTTCGGCCCGGTCATCGGCGTGATGAAAGCCGAAAACCTGGAAGAGGCCATCCGTCTGGTCAATCAGACCGGTTACGGACTGACCTCCGGACTGGAAAGCCTGGATCAGCGGGAGCAGGCCCTGTGGAAAGAGAAAATCGAAGCCGGAAACCTTTATATCAACCGTGTAACCACAGGAGCCATTGTGCTGCGCCAGCCCTTCGGCGGCATGAAAAAATCCGCGCTGGGCGCAGGGATAAAAGCCGGAAGTCCCAATTATGTCTGCCAGTTTATGGATTTTACAGAAAAGGATTTCCCCACAGCCGGTCCCATTCAGAAGGATTACCGCATTCTCAGAGTTGTGCAGGAATGGGAGCAGAAGGTAAAATGGGGACAGCTGGCCGAATATGCGGATGAACTGAAAAAGACAGTACGGGCCGTGAAAAGTTATCTGTGGAATGCGGAACAGGAATTTTATCAGGCCAAAGATTATTTCCGTATCCGGGGGGAAGACAACCACATGCGCTACCTGCCGGTGGGTACGGTGCTGGTGCGGGTGCATCCCGGTGACAGTCTTTTTGAAGTGCTGTCCCGCATTGCGGCCGTGCAGATTGCAAAATGCACACTGATCCTCGGCATCCCCAAAGATCTGAATAACAATATTACGGCTTTTCTTTCCGGTAAGGAAGGCAAAAGGATTCTGGGAAATACAAAACTGACACGGCACACGGATCAGGAACTCATTGAAAATATGCCGCAGCTGGATCGCATCCGCTACGCGGCCCCGGACCGGGTGCCCGCGGAAGTGTTCCGGGCAGCGGCACGGACAGGTTTTTACATCGCCCGCAATCCGGTTCTCAGCGAGGGAAGGCTGGAAATGCTCCACTATTTCCGGGAGCAGACCGTATCCGACAGTTATCACCGTTACGGCAACCTGGGGGACAGGGGGTTGCTGAAGTAAAGTCTGAACCCGGATTCTCAGGATTTCGGGAGGTACCGGGATTTCTGACCGCAGATAATTCGGATGGCGCAGATGGACTGTGATATCTTCATCTGTGCCATCATAATTACCCGGATTATCTGCGGTTTATACAGCAGATAATCCCGGTGAATCCTTTCATCCCGTGAATTCCGCTTACTGAGCCTGCCGAAGTACCGGTTCAGACAAACCTGCCGGATTGCTATCGTGCAGCATACCGCAGAATGTAAATTACATCCTCTATACCCGGTTTCTTTTCTCCGGCAAGATTATACCATTACTCTGTAATGTAACATTGTCTTTGAGAAAGGAGTGCGAAAATTATTTTTCGCCCACGCTCCTTCGGAGCGTGGGCGAAAGACCGCTCCGCCCAACTTTCGCACTCCGGGTTTCTCTGAATAAAATACCGGATATAATCAGCATGAAACAATTTTCTCAAAGGGTATGTTACATTA
>JAABRU010000074.1 GCA_011390755.1 Desulfobacteraceae bacterium
TGTCCGGTAAGCGGAACTTTGCCTGTTTTACGCTTTTCACCCGGCGGGTGAAGAGCCGGAAACTGCTGAGCCCCTGATATTTCCGGCCGGAAATCATTTTCAGGTCTGAGAACCGCTCAATTTAGGTTACACACTATATATTAATGCCAATTAAGAGTCGGACGGTATTAAACCCGAAGGGCTGATATGATTATAGAAAAAGAATTTAAAAATGATTACGGAACCCCGAAGGGGTGACATACTCATGTCATCCCTTCGGGATTAACTGTTTTATTTTAATATTTTTTCTATAATCATGCCAGACCTTCAGGATTGCTTTGACCCTTAATCCGCATTATTATAAAACTTGGAAAAGAATCGGAGTAATCGCTGGAAATTATACATGAACAAAGCGGATGATTCTGAAAAACAGGAGATGGCCCGAATGAAAGATGCACTGAAAAGCAAAGCCCGGCTCATTGACGAACTGACGCAGCTGCGCAAACGGATTGCGCAGCTGGAATCAAAATTGAAAAATCCGGAAAGCGGAAATGAAGACCCTGCAGAAAAAAATCCCTCCCGCCGTGAAAACCGCCGGGATTTGAGAGCTAATATTGAATTTATTACAGATTTTGATATTGTGGAAGCCAGAGGGATTAATATCTCCGAAGGAGGAATCAGTTTTGAACTGTACGAGGAACTGCCCTTTGAACTTCGTTTTGACCTGGAAGGCCGTCTCCACCATTACAGAGCCAACCTGGTATGGGTAAAAAGGATCCCCGAAGGCGGATTCCGTTTCGGGCTGATGTTTGTAAAAAATCCTTCTTCCGAAATATTGTTTTAGGGGGCCGTCCGGAAATCCCTATACCGCCATAATATCCTTCCGGCAGACTTCCGAAATTTCTCCGGGTTCGGAAGTTTTTAGGTCCGAAAAACTTCTGCACACATGCCTGTCTTATACGTTTCGGAATCTCACAGCCTTTCAAAAATCAGACTGCCCTCTCACGATGTACCCGGTTCACATTTCCTGACACCTGACACCGAACCCCTGACCCCTGACCCCTGACACCGAACCCCTGACCCCTGACACCGAACCCCTGACCCCTGACACCGAACACCGAACACCTGACCCCGCCGAAGTCTTTCCGTTTGGCACTCCTTCGGTACTTTCTTTTCAGGAAATAACCTTAGGTCCGGCAGATCGGCTGCGCCGTCTTTAAGCGGAAAGGCGGAAAGAAGGATTATGAGGCAGTTTTCCAAATAAAAAAGGGTTTATGAATGAATCATAAACCCTTTGTATGCTTTGGCTGAGGGACAAGGATTCGAACCTTGGTTAACGGGGCCAGAACCCGTCGTCCTGCCACTAGACGATCCCTCAGAAAAATTAAAAAGTACCTATACAGGAAAATGCGGACTGCGTCAAGTATTTTTTTTTAACCGGGCAGACAGTTCCATCCCCCCTATCGTTTCATTTTTCTCCTCCGGGATTACCTAAGGTGTTTTTTTCCTGTCCCTCTCTTAAATGCTCAGCCCCGAAAGCAATTCTTCCATTCTTTTCTTCGTTCTGCAATAGCAGAGAAAACGGCTGCCCCTGCCTTCTCATAGTGTTTAAAAAAATATTTTTGGGGTTTCTGCAGATTGGGGGCGAGGAAAGAACCCCGACAGATTCAGCATGTCGGGCTTCACTGCGTTCACCCCGACCTACCCCAAAACAATTATCTTAAACACTATTGCTCTGTCAACTTTGAAATTATGACTTGGAGTGCAGGGGATCCCCGCACTCCGGAATTTTATCAACTCACAAAAACAAAATTGACAAAGCACTATCAGAATCAGTAAACAAAATGGGACCATCTGTCCGCGTATGGGTTATAGCTATCAGACTCCCGCCATTTCCGGATCTGCTCCGCCTGTTTCATCAGGCCTTTTCTCAACCTGAAGTGATACCGCTGGATAAAACGCTGCGCATCTCTTATTTTTTTCTCCGCGGTTCCCGGATGAATCAGTTTCCCGGTTTCGTCTTTTTCTTTGGCAACTTTTCTGATAATTTTCTGCACCTTCTTATTGTGACGGAAGATCCGGAACAGATCGTCATCAAGACTGACAAAACACTGGCCTGAGCCGGGATCGCCCCTTCGGGCTGCCCTTCCGAAAAGCTGGTCATCAATCCGCATGGCATCGTGGTGTTCTGTGGCAATCACATGAAGTCCTCCAAGCTCCGCTATGCCCTCTCCCAGAACAATATCCACTCCCCTTCCGGCCATATTCGTAATCACGGTCACCCTTCCCTTCTGACCTGCCTTTGCGATGATTTCTGCTTCTTTCTCGTGATGCCTGGCACTTAAGACATGATGCTCAATTCCCCGGTCGGACAATACCTTGCTCACCGCCTCACACTTGAGAACCGAATTGGTCCCCACCAGTACGGGACGTCCTGTCTTTTGATATTCCCTGATTGTCCGGGCAATCGCGTCCATCTTCTCCTTTTCCGTTGCATAAATGCAGTCCGGCAGCCGCTGCCTTTTTGAAGGGAGGAAAGTGGGGATACTGACGACATCCAGTCCGAGAACCTTTTTAAACTCCTTTGCTTCGGTTTTTGCAGTCCCTGTCATTCCCGCCAGCTTCGGATAATGGCTGAAATACACGGGGTAAGAAGTACTTAAAACCGGCCTGCTTTCCGCACTGATCGGAAGATGTTCTTTCACTTCAAGGGCCTGCTGAAGGCCGGCACCATAGGATTTATTCGGAGAGGCTCTTCCTGTGAAAGGATCCACCACAACGAGATGCTGATTCACAACAAGGTATTCCCTGTCTTTTTCCAGCACATGGAGAGCGCGAAGTGACTCCCTTATATAGTTCTCCCATTTTTTTTCGCCCAATTCCAGCAGTTCAAAGGGCAGGGAGATGTCCTCTTCTATCTTTTCCGGAAAAATCTCCACATGCCTTTTTTTCTCATCCAGAGAAAAATGGACACCTTCTGTCAGTCCGCAGGCAGTCTGCATGGCTTTGATGTGAACTTCAGGAGAAATCCCGATGGGTTCTGAAATGCTCAGGGGCTGTATGCCGGAGTCAATAAGAATGGAATCTATCTCGTCTATAATTGCATAGGAAAGCTCTTTCTGGCAAAGCTGATCCTCTGTCGTCTGTAAACCGGACAGACCGTTCATAAAATCCTGAATCTCATCTTTCTTTGATACCAGGCGGGAATCCCGAAGATAATCAAAGACCAGTTCATTGTAAGAACTGTATGTGATATCGGCTTCATAGGCCATCTGCCTTTCCCGGTGCCCGGAAGTTGGCTGGATTACCCCCACCCGCATTCCGAGAAACTCATAGATGGGCCCCATCCACAGACTGTCTCTTTTTGCAAGGTATTCATTGGATGTTACCACATGCACCTTTTGCCCGCTGAGCCCGTTCAGATAGGCAGGCAGAACCGCCGTAAGTGTTTTGCCCTCACCTGTTGCCATCTCCGCAATCTTGGCAAAGTGAAGTGCAATTCCTCCGATGATCTGAACGTCTTCATGGCGCTGACCGATTACCCGTTTTGCCGCCTCCCGCACCACAGCAAAGGCTTCGGGCAGCAGGGCATCCGTCTTTTTGCCATTCATGCATTGCTTTCGGAACGTCTCTGTTTTTCCGGCAAGTTCCGAATCGGAGAGACGCACCGTCTGAGGCTCAAGGGCATTGATTTTTTTTAATAATGGCAGGAACCGTTTGTATGTGTTTCTCGTCAAAAAGTTCATATGTACTTCCTATTTGCTTTGGGTGGTGGGGCAAATCCCCTGATTCCCCGATTCCCCTCTCCCGACGGCAGGGGAGACTTTTTCAAGGGATTTGACCCACTGCCGGATATTCTTTTTCATGGTCCGGCTTTTCAGCATCAGGAAATGATTTGCCGGAGTGCCGAACTGAAAGTTTGGACTACTGAAATGATTCGGAAAAATACTGCCAAACTTTCAGTTTGGCACTCCGTATTTTCTGAAGTCAATGACATTGATATGCTGTCTGCAAATCTTTCCGGGAGCAGATGTCGGACTATTCCTGCTTCATGGCATAGGAAACCGCATCTGTCAGGCGTTTGACAACCTTTTCTTTTCCCAGAATTTCAACCACTTCAAAAATTCCGGGACTGGCGGTCTTTCCGGTCAGGGCCACGCGCACCGGCTGGGCGATTTTCCCCAGTTTCAGACCCGTGGCTTCCATGACTTTCACAAAGGCCCCTTCCAGATCTTTTTCGGTAAAATTTTCCAAAGATTCCAGTTCCCGGATGAGCAGCTGCAACGGTTCGGCAACCGCCGGTTTCAAAAGTTTTTTCGCCGCTTTTTCATCATAGGTGAGAGTATCCGCATAATAAAACTGTGCCGATGCCGCCATTTCCGCCAGGGTTTTGCTGCGGGCATTCAGGGTGCGGATGACTTTGATCAGATAATCCCGGTCATCTGCCTCAATATTCAATTCTTCCAGAAAAGGCCGCAGGTGCGGAATCAGTTTTTCCGGATCGCAGGCTTTGATGTGATCGGCATTGAGCGCCAGCAGTTTGTCCGGATCAAATACCCCGGCGGATTTACCCACATGATCCAGACTGAATTTTTCCAGCAGTTCTTCCCGCGTGAAAAATTCCTGATCGCCGTGGGACCATCCCAGGCGGACAAGATAATTGATAAGCGCATCGGGCAGAAATCCCATTTTCCGGTACTCGGTGACGGACATGGCACCGTGCCGTTTGCTCAGACGGCTTTTGTCTTTTCCCAGCACCATCGGCACATGGGCAAAGGTCGGCAGTTCTGCCCCCAGGGCTTTGTACAGCAGGATCTGTTTGGGGGTATTGCTGACATGGTCGTCCCCCCGGATAATGGTGCTGATATGCATGGTGATGTCATCCACCACTACCACAAAATTATAGGTGGGAGTGCCGTCGCTGCGCGCAATGACAAAATCATCCAGATCGGCATTCTGAAAAACAATATTGCCTTTGACAGCATCTTCTATCACTGTGGTGCCGCTGAGCGGGGCCTTGAAACGGATGACTGTATTTTCGCCTTTGCCAAGTCCTTTTTCCCGGCATGTGCCGTCATATTTGGCTTTTCCCCCGGCTGCCATACCCTTTTTGCGCATTTCTTCCACTTTTTCCGGAGAGCAGTCGCAGTAGTAGGCATGACCGCTGTCCAGCAGCTTTCGGATATATTCCAGGTATATGTCAAAGCGTTTTGTCTGAAAAAAAGGGCCTTCGTCCCATTTGATTTCCAGCCATTCCAGGGCCTCAAATATGGCATCCGCGGATGCCTGTGTGGAACGCTGCAAATCGGTGTCTTCTATGCGCAGAACAAATTTTCCGCCTGTTTTCCGGGCATAAAGCCAGTTGAACAGGGCAGTGCGCGCGCCTCCCACATGCAGATAGCCCGTAGGGCTGGGCGGGAAGCGGGTGATGATTTCTTTCATAGATTTTTTCCTTTGTTTACCGGAAGTATGCCCCGGCTAGTAATTCAATGAGAAATTATATCTTCCCTTCTCTCTGTTTTTATTGTCCAAATATTCTTTACTTAATGTAAAAAACAAAATAAGTAATATGCAAAAAGCAGCAGGCCGGCATATGTCGGATATATACCGGGAGCCGTGGATTTCCGCGAGTGTTTCGCCCGTATGCCGGAAGTCCCGGTACACTGTTTACAGGACAGAAGTCCCGAATAAATTGCATTTGGTCCCCCGGATACCCCGCTTTTTCTGCTCTGCGGCAGTTAAGATACAAAACCTGTTTTTATATCATATCTTAGAAAAGAGTACAAGCGCGCAAATGGAAAAAAGCAGCGGAAAATCCTTGACAATTGCCCGGATTTCAATTACTAGAAGCAGAACCTGTCCAGAAGGTTTTTGTTTAATCAATATCGTTTAATTTTAAATAATTAGGAGTTTTACTTATGGCTGTACCCAAACATAAAGTATCCAAATCAAAAGGACGCAAAAGAAGAACCCATCAGAAAACCGAGGCCCCCAATATTACGGAATGTCCGGAATGCGGAGAGGCCAGACTTCCCCACCATGCCTGCCTGGAATGCGGAACATACAAAGGCCGGGATGTGCTGCAGCAGGATGAGGATTAATTACAGGCGGCAATACAATGTCATTGACTAAGCAGAATATTCCCCTCCCCCGGCGGGAGGGGGCAGCAGGGGGCTGTAATTAAAGACCCTTTTCACCATCCCCCCGCCCCTCCCTGAGGGAGGGGAGTCTTACGTCAATGACATTGGGCGGCAATACACAGCAATAATAATAGTGCCGTTTCCTTAACGCAAAAATCCCCCCGACGGGAGGTGAGTCTTACCTCAGCAGCATTGCCCCGGGGGAGGGGATATTCGGGAAAGGCATTGAGTCTAAAATTGATGAACCCGTAAAAAGTCAGATTTTTGAAAATCGCTATTAATAAAATCAGTATATTAATGTGTGTCAAAACCTGGTTTTCAGACTTTTTGCGAAACCGTCAACATTAAGGATATTAACAGATGTCAGGCTTTGAGATACCGGAAGGAGTCGAACTCGGAGGACTGGATGATGAATCCCGGCAGATGGTCGCGGACACTGTCCGGCAGCTCAGAAAACGGCTTCTGACAAAAGAGAAAATTCTGGAATATGATAAAAAAGAAATTTTCCCGGAAGAAATTGTCCGGGAACTGCTGGGGCAGGATATCGGTCTGCAGCTTCTTTTTATTCCGGAAGAATACGGCGGCATGGGCGGCGGCGCAAGAGACTGCTGTGCGGTTGTGCGCGAAATGTGTAAAATCTGCCTGGGGGTGGGAACCGGTTTTTTTGCCGTTCAGCTGGGCTCCGATCCCATTCTGGTGGGTGCGACCGATGAACAGAAGGAAAAATGGCTGGGGAAAATAGCCGAAGGCGATACCCTGGTGGCCTATGCGGTGACGGAGGCCAATGCCGGAAGCAATCTGGCGGCACTGAAAACCAGGGCCGAGCCGGTGACAGATGCGGACGGAAATGTGACCGCCTATAAAATCAACGGCACCAAACAGTTTATTTCCACCGGCGCTTATGCGGATTTTGTCACCTGTCTGGCCAATACACCCCAGGGTCCTTCCTTTTTTGTTGTGGAAAAAGGTACGCCCGGTTTTGAACAGGGGAAAGGGGAGGAAAAGCACGGTATCCGGGCTTCCAATACCTCTCCGCTTACTTTTACGGATGTGACGGTTCCGGCTGAAAATCTCATCGGGAATATTCCCGGTCAGGGGCTGAAACAGGCCAACAAAGTATTCGGATATACCCGGCTCATGGTGGCGGCCATGGCACTGGGTGCGGCCGAAAGCGCAATGGAAATTGCGGTTTCCTATGCCAAAGAACGCATACAGTTCGGGACCCCCCTTTCGGAAAAACAGGGTTATACCCATAAACTGATTGTTCCCAATGCGGTCCGTCTTGCCGCGGCTGAGGCCTATATTGATGAAATTGCCATCCGCCTGGATGCCGGGGAATCGGATCTGCAGGTGGAAGGTTCCATGGGCAAGCTCTTTACAACCGAAGCCGCCAATCTGGCAGCGGATCAGTGTATGCAGGCTTTGGGCGGTTACGGTTATATTTCGGAATATGAAGTGGAAAAGATCAAACGGGATGTGAAAATCACCTGCATCTATGAAGGGACCAGCGAAATTCAGCAGAATATTATCAGCACATTCCGGTGGAAGACCAGCCGCAAAAGCAAAGGAAAGTTCTACGGCGGTATTGCCGAAAATATGCTGGAAATCCACAGCCGTCACAGGAATATCGGTGCCCGTTATTACGGTCTGGCAGCCGGAACCGTGAATGAACTCACAGACCGGGTGCATGAAAGCCGCCTGACAAAACAGCAGCATATCATGTTTGCCCTGGCCGATACCATGACCTGGGTGGAAGTCGGCGCAGCCATGGCGCGCAAAGCCGCAAAACTGACCGAAGACAATGATCCGGCTGCAGAAAAATACCGGGCCATGTCCAGAATATTTGCCAATGAAACGGCCGCGCTGACCCTGAAAAATGTGCTGCAGATCCTTTGCGGAACCGGCACCTTTGATACGGATATTCTCAAAGATTTTACGGACAGCACCGGCTGCGATGAACTGAACATGAGTTATCAGGGCATTGTAAAGGATATGGACCGGGTAGCGGATTTTCTGTTTGAGAGGTAATGATGTCGGATCAGAATCAGCGGACAATTGCAGTCACCGGCGGTTCCAAAGGTATCGGCAGGGCCATATGCCTGGCCCTTGCCGCAGCGGAATCCCGCATATTTTTCAGTTATTCATCCGATGACGCGTCTGCCGAAGAAGCACTGCGGCTGATTCGCGAAAAAGGCGGGCAGGCCACTGCCGTAAAGGGAAGTGTGGCTTCGGATGCGGATGTGCAGCATTTCTTTGATACCATCATCAAAGAAAGCGGTGGCCTGGATGTGCTGGTCAGCAATGCCGGAATCACCCGGGACGGCCTGATTGTCAGAATGAAGGATAAAGACTGGGATGATGTCGTGGATATCAACCTGAAGGGAACCTTCCGCTGTGCGAAGACTGCGGCCAAAATCATGCTGAAACAGCGCAGGGGCCGCATTATCAATATTTCCTCCGTGGTCGGTGTCAGCGGCAACCCGGGGCAGGCCAATTATGTGGCCTCCAAAGCCGGTGTTATCGGTCTGAGCAAATCCCTGGCCAAAGAGCTGGCTTCCAGGGGAATTACCGTCAATGCGGTGGCTCCCGGTTATATTGAAACCGATATGACAGCGGGGCTTTCGGAAAAAGCAAGGGAAAATGTTGTCGCACAGATCCCCCTGGGCCATGTGGGCAGGCCCGAGGATGTGGCTGCGGCCGTGGCCTTTCTGGCCTCGGAAGCGGCGTCCTATATTACGGGTCAGGTGATTCATGTCAGCGGCGGAATGTATATGTAAATCAATTATGATGGTTTCGTAAAAAGTCAAAACCTGAAATTTTCAGCGCAGTATACTGTGTGTAATCGCTCTGATAATCGCTATATAATGCAGCAAAATTTTTAACGAAGGACTTTTTACGGGTTCATCAATTATAAGGAGAAATCATAATAATGTCTGAAATTGAAAAAATTCAGGAAAAAGTAAGAAAAATTATTGCAGACAAACTGAGTGTGGATTTGGATGAAGTCATTCCGGAAGCCGCATTTGTGGATGATCTGGGCGCGGATTCCCTGGATCTGGTCGAACTGATCATGTCTATGGAAGAAGAATTCGATATAGAAATTTCCGATGATGACTCGGAAAAAATGCTCAAAGTGCAGGATGCCTACGACTATATCGCAAAGAACGCCTGATAATTCAGTAAAAATAATCATATGCCGGGTCGGTTCTCACTGACCCGGTCCGTTCCGGATTATTATTTTCAATAAATCGAAAACTTTCCGGAGGAGTGCAAAAATTGTATTTCTGCACCGCTGAACATGGGTAAAACGGAGCGTTTTCTGCCGGGCATTCATGCAAAAATACAATTTTTGCACTCCGGGAACCATTCTGAAACCGGTCGGCGGAAAACTTTTCGATCTACTGATTTTTATATACTATAGTTTCGCATTTTTTATAACTATCTGATTTTTATTTTAGCCACGAATTACACGAATTACACGAATGATACAGAAGATTAAAAATCATTTTTTTATCATACTGTTTTTATAAATATATTTTTCGTGTCATTCGTGTATTTCGTGGTTTGCTGTAAAAATTGCAAAAGTATAGTGTTCTCAGAAATCCGGTTTTTTGGAAAAACCGGATTTATTCAATCAGGTTTCTTGTTCTTTTCTGTTTTTAATCAGTCAATTATTTCATTAATACCGGCAATGGAAAGGGAGGTTTCTTTGAGCAGGCGGGTTGTTATCACAGGATTGGGATTGGTGACACCGGTGGGAATCGGTGTGGAAGAATCGTGGAGTGCCTTATGCGCCGGAAAATCAGGAATCGGAAAAATCACCCGATTCGACACCTCGGCCTATCAGACAAAAATTGCCGGTGAGGTCAAAGGTTTCAATGCCGAAGATTATATCCCGAAAAAAGAAGCCAAAAGACTGCAGCCTTTTATTTCCTATGCCATTGCCGGAGCGCGTATGGCGTTGGAGGATTCGGGTCTGAAGATTGACAGCAGCAATGAAAACCGTATCGGTGTATTTACCGGCTGCGGGCTGGGAGGTCTGCAGACACTGGAAGAGCACACACTGATTATTCATAACAAAGGGCCCAAACGGGTCAGTCCTTTTTTTATCCCCATGATGATCGGCAATATGGCTCCCGGAATGGTTTCCATACACATGGGCGCGAAAGGGCCCAATTCCTCGGTTGCCACTGCCTGTGCCGCCGGAACCCATGCCGTGGGTGAGGCTTTTAAAATTATTCAGGAAGGCCGGGCCGATGCCATGTTTACGGGCGGTGTGGAATCCGTTATTACCCCTACCTGCATTGCCGGATTCGGCGCGATGAAGGCCCTTTCCACCCGGAATGAAGAACCGGAGAAGGCCTCCCGGCCCTTTGACAAAGATCGGGACGGTTTTGTTGTGGGAGAAGGCTGCGGTATTCTCATTCTGGAATCTTTGGAACATGCTCTGGAGCGGGGGGCCAAAATATATGCGGAAGTCATTGGCTACGGCATGAGCGGGGATGCCTATCATATGACCTCACCGCCGCCGGACGGAAACGGGGCAGTGCGCTGCATGGAAGCCGCGATTGCCGATGCCGGTATTCAGACCGGGGATGTGGATTATATCAATGCCCACGGTACTTCCACCCCTCTCAATGATCTCTATGAAACCCGTGCCATCAAAGCCGTATTCAAAGAAAAAGCGGCAGAACTTGCCATCAGCTCCACCAAATCCATGACCGGCCATCTGCTGGGAGGTGCCGGGGGCATTGAATCCGTGTTCACCGCCCTGACAGTGTATCACGATATTATCCCACCGACCATTAACCTGGAAAACCCGGATGAGGACTGCGATCTGGATTATGTGCCCAACAGGGCCCGCAAAACAGAAGTGAAGACGGCCATGAGCAATTCTTTTGGTTTCGGCGGAACCAACGCAGCCATTATTGTCCGAAAATACAGTAACTGATTTCCGGAAACTGTTCCCCTGATGACAGTCTCTCCTCCCCTGCGGGCATTACTGCTGAGAAACATCCCCCTTTATACCTGCTGCTGAAAAATAATGCTGCTTTATCACCGAAGTTCTTGACGGAATCTTTCTGATTGAGTAAATACTGCTGATGATGGAAACCTCGGATATAAAATATACGCGGCACCGGGAAAATATGGTGCGAAAGCAGATTGAAGCGCGGGGCATACGGGATCAGCGGGTGCTGGATGCCATGCGGAAAGTGCCCCGGCATCTTTTTGTGGGGGAAGCCCTGATTGAGCAGGCCTATGGGGATTTTCCCCTGCCCATCGGTGAGCAGCAGACCATTTCCCAGCCTTATATTGTCGCTGAAATGACCCAGGCCCTGGCCCTTTCCGAAAATGACCGCGTGCTGGAAATCGGTACGGGTTCCGGATATCAGGCGGCTGTGCTGGCAGAGATTGCTGACCGTGTCTATACTGTGGAAAGAATCCATTCCCTTTTTGTGAAAACCCGGAAACTTTTTGACCGTCTGCGCTATTATAATATACTGACCCGTTTTTCAGACGGAACATTGGGATGGGAAGAGGAGGCCCCCTTTGATGCCATTATAGTAACAGCCGGTTCTCCCAAAATTCCGGAACCCCTGATACATCAGCTGGCTCCGGGCGGCAGACTGGTCATTCCTGTGGGAGACCGTTTTACGCAGGAAATGCTGAAAATATGCAAAGATGAAAAAGGCATTCGGGAAAGCAATATGGGCGGATGCCGTTTTGTGAAACTGATCGGCGAACACGGTTGGTCCAAAGTAGCCGGGGAATAAATTATTTTATGCTGAAATACCGTATCCTGCTTTTTCTCAAAGGAGCTGCCATGGGCGCGGCCGATGCCGTTCCCGGGGTTTCCGGCGGAACCATTGCTTTTATATCAGGTATTTATGAAGAACTGATTCAGTCCCTCCGCTCTTTTGATACCCGGGCCGTCCGCTTACTGATGCAGCATGACATCAAAGAGGCGTGGCAGCATATCAGCGGCAGTTTTCTGACCGTCCTTTTCTGCGGTATCGGCACCTCCCTTCTGATTTTTTCCCGGCTCATTCTTTTCTGGCTGCAGCATTATCCGGAAATGATCTGGTCCTTTTTTTTCGGACTGATTATCGGATCCGCGCTGGTGATTGCCAAAAAAATTCCTGTCTGGAATATGCAGGTGATTATCAGTATGCTGCTGGGAACAGGACTGGGATATTTCATCACAGTGGCTGTCCCCGCGCAGACACCCGAAACCCCGGGATTTGTTTTTTTCTCCGGCATGATTGCCATCTGCGCGATGATTCTGCCCGGCATATCCGGCAGTTTTATCCTGGTATTACTGTCCAAATACGAATACATCTTTACCGCCATCAAAGAATTCCACCTTTCCGTCATGCTGATCTTTGCCTCCGGATGTGCTGTCGGTCTGCTTTCTTTTTCCCATCTTCTTCACTGGACTTTGCAGCGATACCGGGATATCAGCATATCCGCATTAACGGGCCTGATGATCGGCTCCCTGAACAAGGTCTGGCCCTGGAAAAATGTTTTGGAAAGTTATACTGCTCCGGGCGGAAAGATCAAACCGCTGATTGTCCAAAACCTGCTTCCCACCTCCTACCTGGAAATAACCGGAAAAGATCCCTTTCTTTTTTATGCGTCTCTTCTGGCTGTTTTCGGATTCTGCCTGGTGTATTTTCTGGAAAAATTTTCTGCCGAACCGGCAGTGTAAATATATAGCATATTAACTGCAAAAATAATGATCGGATGAATAAAGATGAATTCTTTGAAGCGTAAGTTGTATTTTTCAGGGATTTTGGTGATGCTCACATTTCTGCTCGCGGGCGGGGCCCACAGCAAAGTGGAACTGACCATTCTGAAAGATCTGAATCTGGATGCAGCTCCCTCTGATATAGCTGTTTCGGCTGAGGGGGATATGATCTACATTTTGACTCCCGGAGAAATTCTCATCTATGAAACCGCTAAGGATGCCCTAAGTGAACGCATTCCCATGGATAAAGAATATGACAGGATGACATATTCTGAAAAACTGAATGCCCTGGTACTCAGCAGCAGCAAATCCAAATCCGTGCGGATTATCGAACCGGAAAAAATCTTTGAAATTCCTGTCAGCGGTTCTCCCATGAAAGGGAAAGAGGATGCAAAGGTTCTTATTGCTGTTTTTGACGATTATCAATGACCTTACTGTGCTCGCTTAGAGCCTTTATTCCGGCAGGTGCTGGAAAAGTATCCCGATGATGTCAGTCTGGTAATCAAACATTTCCCCATTTCCAGCCACAGGTTTGCCCGCAAAGCGGCGCAGGCGGCCCTGGCAGCGGATAAACAGGGGAAATACTGGGAATTTCATGGGAAATTACTGGAAAATTATAAACAGCTGAATGATGCAAAACTGGAAGAAATCGCCAAAGAACTTGCACTGGATTATGAGCAGCTGAAAAAAGACATGCAGTCCCCGGAGACAGAAGCCATGATTGTAAGAGATCTGCAGGACGGACAGGATGCGGATGTAAAAGGAACGCCGACTGTTTTTCTCAACGGCAAACGTCTGAGAATCAGAAGTCCCGGAGATCTTTTTCAGAAAGTGGCAGCAGAGGTTCAGAAGCAGAAAGGGCATGTTGAATAAACAAGGTAAGCAGACCGACCGAAGACGAATGCTGATGCTGAAGAAAATGAAGGATTATCCGAAAGGCGGAGCCCTTTGCGGCTCCGCCTCTGTATTTCAGGTTTCAGACAAAATCAGATTTACGCGGTTTCGATTTTGGCATCTTCTTCCCGGCCCAGTTCTTTTGTGGCCTGCTCTCTGAGTTTGTATTTCTGGATTTTGCCGCTGGCAGTGGTGGGATATTCATCTGTAAAGATAATATATGCGGGGACCTTGTGGAATGCAATTTTATCTTTGCAGAAGGCTTTTATATCTTCCTCAGTGGGATTTTTCCCCGATTTCATCTGTATGAACGCGCAGACCTCCTCCCCGTATTTCCGACTGGGAATCCCCACCACCTGCACATCTTTTATATCCGGATGGGTATAGAGGAACTCCTCAATCTCACGGGGATAGATATTTTCCCCGCCGCGGATGATCATATCCTTGATACGGCCGGTGATTTTGCAGTATCCGTCTTCATCCATAATGGCCAGATCACCCGTATGGAGCCATCCGTCCGAGTCTATGGCGTTGGCTGTGGCTTCGGGATTTTTGTAATATCCTTTCATCACATGATAACCGCGGGTACACAGTTCCCCCTGCACTCCTGCCGGAACCGGTTCGCCGGTAGGCGGATCCACGATTTTGACTTCCACTTCCGGCAGGGCGCGTCCGACGGTTCCCACCCTTCTTTCCAGGGAATCTGTGGTGCGGGTCATGGTAATGCCGGGAGAGGCTTCGGTCTGACCGTAGGTGATGCACATTTCACTCGCGCCCATGTCGCCGACCACCTGTTTCATGACTTCAATGGGACAGGGGGATCCGGCCATGATGCCGGTACGCAGGGTTGAGGTATTGTAGGATTTTTTCTTCATCTCCTCCAGTTCGGCAATGAACATGGTGGGTACGCCGTGCAGGGCCGTACATCCCGATGCTTCAACAGTTTCCAGTACAGCGGCAGGGGTGAAGGCTGTTACCGGGGCCATGGCCGATGCCGAGACAACACAGGTCAGTGTGCCGAGTACGCAGCCGAAGCAGTGAAAGAAGGGAACCGGGATACACATGACATCTTTGCAGGTCAGTTCCATACATTCCCCCAGGCTTTTGGCATTGCCGATGAGGTTGGTATGGGTCAGCATAACGCCTTTGGGAAATCCGGTGGTGCCGGAAGTGTACTGCATATTGATGGGATCATCAGGCTCCATGGAATCCTGGCGGGATTTGAGTTCATCATCGGAAATCTTTTTCCCCATTTCCATAATATCAGACCAGTTGAACATGCCCGGATGTTTTTCTTTTCCGATAAATATCACATTTTTCAGCATGGGCAGTTTGGCGGATTCCAGTTTTCCGGGTTCGCAGTTTTTCAGTTCCGGACAGACATCATAGATGACATTGAGGTATTCATCGGCTTCCCGTACCCCGCCGATAAGCAGCAGGGTGGTGGAATCCGACTGTTTCATCAGGTATTCCAGCTCAAAACTGCGGTAGTTGGTGTTTACCGTTACCAGCACGGCTCCCATTTTCCCGGTTCCGAACTGGGTCAGAACCCACTCCGGCACATTATTGGCCCAAATCGCGATATTCTCGCCTTTTTCCACCCCCAAAGCCATAAAACCTTTGGCCACAGCATTGCATATGTCTCTGAACTGACTGTAATTATAACTCATATCAAGTTTGTGATATTCCAGGGCCTTGCTGTCGGGAAACTGATCCGCCACGATATCAACCAACTGTCCGATGGTGGTTCTGCCTACTTCATACTTGGGTAACTGCATGTCATTCTCTCCTGATTGGTTTTGTTCACTGTTTTATGAAAACCGCGTCCACGGAAAAATATTTTCCGGGCAGCGGTTTTCATACCCTGTTTTTATATAGAAATTGTATCAGCAGATCAGATTCCCTTCGGGAGTTTTTGACCTGCCGGATTTCCCTCTTCGCGTTCGGTCCTAGTGGTCTGTCAAATAAGTTCTTTCACATTCAACCGCAAAGACCGCAAAGTTCACGCAGAGGACACAAAGTTTTTTTTGCGCACTTTGCGAAACCTTTGCGTCCTTTGCGTTAAAAAAATGTGAAAGTATTTATTTGACAGTCCACTTAGGCTCCTGAAAAGCGGATACGGAGTTCTTTCTGCATATTGCTGATGCGGGAAAACACCTCCCGGAGCAGCGTCTGTTCCATCCCGGTGAGTTTTTTGGGATTGATATAATTGTCGGGTCGGGCTTTTTCCACCATCACGGCATTTGTCTGTCTGGCAAAGCGCAGCTGCATCAGAAAACTGTAGGCCTGATCGAGTTCCCGGTAGGTGTCCCTGCCAAGTTTCTTTAACAGGTGCAGGCGGTACAGGCGCTCCTGGGTGTTGGTTTCCCATATCCCGTTTTCCAGCGCGTGGATCCGGGCAAAATCCACAACGGGAACCATTGCTTTTTTGATGTCAAAGGAATCCCGGTGCGCGCCTTTGGAATCCACAATAAAATTCCGGAAAAAACCGATGGGCACTTTGAAATGCTGTGCATTTTCCGCCATATGCCTCAGAAAAAAATGCCGTTCGGCCACCGCATCCATCAGAAATGTCCGCAGATCATCCACCAGTTCCGATTTTCCGTATGCACATCGGAAATCAAAAAAAATTGAGGAGCGGAGCAAATCCTCCGGCTCCACAGCACGGATCCAGGAAAAAAAACTGTTTTTCCATGCAGACAGGGGCTGACACCATTGGGGATTTTTTGCCATAATCCCTCCTTTGCAGAAATCATATCCCACGTCATTCAGCCATGTGCATACGCTTTCCCCCAGTTTCAGAAAATAGGACTTTGCGTCAGTAATTCCGTCATTATCCTCAAAAACAAGGGCATTGTCCTGATCGGTTTTCAGGGTCTGTTCTTTGCGGCCTTCGCTGCCCATGACCATAAAGGCAAAATCACAGGGGGGCGGCCCGTGTTTTTCAAGGGCAAAGGCAATAATTCTGCTGAGTATGGCATCGGAAACCATTGTAATCAGACGGGTGAGATTTCGGGATTTGGCCCCGTTGGAAATCAGGTTCTGGATAATGCCCGGCAAAAGCTGATACTGCTGCTTCAGGTCTTCAGTATTCTTTGCCGCAGATATCTCACGGATCAGAAACAGGGGGGTCTGGCTCTGCGCGGTCAGGATATCTTTGCCTGTGATGATGCCGATTACCTGATGCTCCGCATCCGTAACCCCGATATGTTTGAAATTTCCCTGCATCAGATACATCAGGGCTTCAAAAACCAGTGCGCGGGATGAAACTGTCTGAAGCGGAAAGGACATGATCCGCTCCACCGGGCTGCGGATGTCCAGGCCTCCGGCAATGACTTTCCGCCTGAAATCACTGTCTGTGACAATTCCGGCAATGCTTTCCGGATCGGACCGGACAAGAATACTGCTGCATTTATGCCGACTCATCAGTTCCGCTGCCTCCTGTACGGAAGTACCGGAATCGCAGCAGATGAGATTTCTCCGGTAGATACTGTCCAGGGGCTGATTGAGAAAGCGCAGGGATTCCTCACCTGGCTGAATGGTTTTGGCCACAATGGACGAATAGGAACTGTCCAGCATCCGTTTTCCGAATATACCGGTGAAATAATCGGAAAAGGATTCGTTGTTTCTGCATATGTCCAGAAAACATTGCCGGGGCAGGATATAAAAAAGGCTGTCTTCCGCGGTTCGGAAAGACCGGAGGGATACGGAATGGTTGATGAGCATGGAAATACCGCCGAAGATACCGCCTTCTCCCATGGGCACGGGAAGCACTTCCCGTGTGTTTTCCTCAAAATAGCGTTCCACGGCTCCGCTGCGGATAATATACAGGGATTCGGTTTTTGAAATCCCCTGCCGCAGAATCAGGGTATCTTTGGGAAGGGAAAGGGTGGACAATTCCAGCGCGGCTTTTTCCGTTTCTGTTTCCGGAAGAAAGGAAAAAGGGATAATACCGGATAAAAACTGTACGGCCTGATTCCATTCAAAAATAGCCGCATAGGATTTGTCAACCATCCTGCGCCGGAAGATATCGGAAAAGTAGCGGTTGAAAAAAAGATGGTTCCGGCAGAGTTCCAGAAAAAAACCGGCCGGAACCGTCAGGCACTGGGCATCCGTGACCACTTTGGCTGTTCGGAACGGAATTCCCCCGTTCATCAGCAGGGCAATGCCGCCGAAAATATCCCCTCCCCGCAGAATACTGACCTGGGTTCTCTGATCTTCCCGTTTATAATAGAGTTCGACCTCGCCCTTTTGAATAATATGAATGCAGTCCGGTCCTGTCCTGCCCTGGAAAAAGATGACCGTTTCCGCGGGATAAAAATGGAAAGCAGCAGCTTCCGCAGTTTTTTGCAGCTCATCTTCGGAAAGAGATGAAAAAGGCGGAATCTGCAGCAGAAAAGGGAGGATACTGTCTTTGTCTGTTGAAGTCATGGGTTTTGAATATTCCTCAGTAACGTATCTTTGCGTACCGGGTTTTTCCGGAGGCCTGCATTGCATCCCCCAGGGTCAGTATGCCGTTTCTTGCAAGAATCGGTAAACATTTCAGAAGAATTTCGGCTGTTGCGAGGGCATCGCCCATGGCCGTATGTCTTCCGGTGATGCGTATCCCCAGCCGCTCGGAAACCGCCTCCAGGCTGTGATACCGGTGCATGGGATGAATCAGCGCGGAAAGAAACAGGGTATCCAGTACCGGCTGGGTGAAACGGACATCGGCAGATTCTTCTTTTACCTGGAACATCCGCATGTCAAATCACGCATCATGCCCCACCAGAACCGTGTTTTCCGAAAAACGGTGCAACAGGGGAAGCACATTTTCAATAAAGGGCTGCCCCTTTACCATTTCCGGGCCTATGCCGTGGATTTTTACAGAATCTTCCGGAATTTCCCTTTTGGGATCCACCAGGGTGCTGAAAATCTCATTTTTCAGCACCCGGCCGTTGACAATCCGTACCGCAGCAATGGAAACAATCTCATCTTCCAGCGGGTCCAGACCGGTTGTTTCCGTATCCAGAACCGTATAACTGATATTGGAAAGAAGCTGATCCAGCAGTTCGGGCCGGATATCCGCCCGGTTGAGCAGATCAAAATCATAGAAATCCGGACGGCCCGCATCCAGGGTTACAGGTGAAATATTTCCGGTTCCCGAAGAATCTGCCAAAGGAAAAAAAATTCGCAGACAGGCATTTTCACTGGAACCCCGGACCCGGGAACTCCACCATTCGGCTTCATGATGAAGGAGAATATCACAGATTTTCAGATATCCGTCCCGGTTTTCGGATATCACACTGCTTTGATTCCATTCCCCCAGAATATAATCCGGAACCGGCCCCCCTTTCCAGACAATATCAATATGAAGATAATCCGCTGCTGTCTGCGCGCTGCATTCAAATTCCGATATTCCTTCTCTGCCCAGACGATCCAGAAAAAAGATCAGCACGGAAACCAGATAATCCCTGTCCGCGTAAATCCAGACCGCTTCCTCCGGCATATGAAGCCCGATCCGGAAAGCATAGCGGTTTTCCGCACGGTACTGCAGTGTTTCCAGCATATCCTGAATATGGACGGGAATCAGCGGAAGATCGGCATAGGAAGGGCCGGAATCCGCCAGTCCGGCCGATGCATCATCTGAAAACGACAGCATACCGCAGGACAGGGGCAGGCAGTCATTCCGGCTGTCCGTGATATTATGGATTCTCAGGATAAAACCGGCCGGTTCCTGCTGATGACCGAGAACCGGTATCATTTCAACTTTCAAAAACCCCCTGCCATGTCCGGGCATGGAAAAACAGGTACCGGTTTTCTGATTCCCCTGTTTTTCCGTCAGTTCCCCAAAGGCCCGGCGGAGCTGCCCGTCATTGACAAGTGAAAAGATATTTCTTCCCAGTCCCACATACTGTCCGCCGGATATCCCGGTCCGGGAATTGCTTTCCGGCCTTTGCCCCGGGGAGAGAAATTCTTCCGCTTTTCTGTTGAACAAAAGAATCTCCCCGGACAGCCTGCATACAATGACACCTTCGGAAAGACATGAAAGAATGGCGGCAAGAATATTTTTTTCCTCTTCGGTTTCTTCTGCTGCCAGGCGGATTTTTTCATCAACACTTTTTTTCAGGAGATGGTACTGTTCCGCTCCCTCATTAATGAAATCCGCAAGTCTTCTGATTTCTTTTACTGCCCGGATACGGATGCGGTGGGCCGGATTTGCCGAATGGATAACCGGCATTTCATCGGCAATTCTGACAATGGGCAGAATATACAGATGATAAAAAATATGCACCCATAAAAACCAGAGGATGGGAATCAGCAGCGCGGCCGCGGAAAAGCAGGATGACCTGTCTTCCCGGATGAGCCGCAGCAAAAAGGCTCTGTTTTCCGGATCCAGCTGCTGCCAGAAAAGATAACCCGGACCGCTGAAGATCAGCAGAACCGCGGCCGTTGAAATACCGGCTGCGCACAGAAACCGGGGGTACGGTTTCCATTCGGTAAAAAACCGGATTTTTCGGAAAAATCCGGTTTTTTCATACATGTCTAATTGACCTTTTTTTCCCGACCGGCCCATTCCTTATCCCGCAGTTTGAACTTCTGGATCTTGCCGGTGGCGGTTTTGGGCAGTTCCCCGAACTCAACAGTCTTGGGGGCTTTGAATCTGGCAAGTCTTTCTTTGCAGAAGGCAATGATTTCTTCGGCTGCGGGATTTTTCCCCGACTTGGGAACCACAAAAGCCTTGGGAACCTCGCCCCATTTTTCATCCGGAACCGCCACAACCGCGACTTCAAGCACATCGGGATGGCGGTAAATCACATTTTCCACTTCCACGGTGGAAATATTCTCACCGCCGCTGATGATAATATCTTTTTTGCGATCCATGATCTGCACATAATTGTCCGGGTGCATGACCGCCAGATCACCGGAATGGAACCATCCGCCTTCAAAGGCCACTTCTGTGGCCTGGGGATCTTTGTAATATCCCATCATCACATTGTTCCCGCGCATAACGATTTCACCGATGGTTTTGCCGTCACGGGGAACCGGCCGCATGGTTCCGGGATCCACCACATCCACATACATGGCCACGATAAAGGCCACTCCCTGGCGGGATTTGAGTTTTGCCTGTTCTTCCGGATCAAGCTGATCCCATTCCTCATGCCAGGAACAGACCGTATGAGGCCCGAATACTTCCGTCAGTCCGTAAGTATGGGTGATGGTTGCACCGATGGATTCCATATTCTGGATCACGGTGGGAGCAGGCGGCGCGCCCGCGGTCATAATCCGGATGGGGTTTTTGAATGTTGCATTGTTGTCAGTGGCATAGGTGGACATACCGATGAGAATTGTCGGCGCGGCACACAGATGGGTGATGCCCTCTTTTTCAATGACTTTGTAAATTTCATCCGGCACCACCTTGCGCAGACAGACATGGGTTCCGCTCATGGCCGTAACCCCCCAGGTGAAGCACCAGCCGTTGCAGTGAAACATGGGCAGGGTCCATAAATATACCGAGCGGGAATCAAAACCGATTTCCAGCATTTCCCCCAGGGCATTGAGATAGGCCCCCCGGTGATGATACATCACGCCTTTGGGCAGCCCGGTGGTGCCGCTGGTATAATTGATGGTGATATTCTGATACTCATCATCCACTTCCGGCGTGACAGGTTCCGGTGAACCGCTTGCCAGAAATTCCTCGTATTCCATGCCCTCCAGGGGTCTGTCACTGCTGATATCACAGATATTGACAAAGGTTTTCACCTGTGTCAGTTCGCTGACCACCGGTTTGATCAGTCCTGCAAACTCATTGTCCGCAAACAGGGCTTTGGCATCGGAATGATTGATAATATAATTGACTTCCTGGGCCGCAAGACGGATATTGATACTGACCAGTACCGCTCCGATCATGGGAACCGCAAAATGGGCCTCCAGCATGGGCGGTGTGTTGGGGCACACAAAAGCCACTTTGTCGCCTTTGGCAATACCGATTTTTTTCAATGCACTGGCCAGACGGCAGACCCTGGCATAAAATTCTTTGTAGGTATAATGTTTGTCATTATAAATAACGGCTGTTTTTTCCGGATAAACCGAAGCAGAACGGCTGATAAAATGAACCGGGGTCAGTACATCAAAATATACACTTTTCTGAGACATGAAAACGCTCCTTTATTTAAGATAACGGTTTTTACTATAGTTTCGCATTTTTTTATAAGCATTTTATTCTAACCACGAAAAACACGAAAGGCTACCGGAAAATATTTATATCCTATTGTTTTTTTAAATATTTTTTCGTGTATTTTGTGTGTTTTGTCGCTGTAAAGGGCAAAAAAATAACATATTGATATTATTGGATTCCGTATGAATCTCTGCACGAAATATTATTACAATCAGTCACGAATGACACGAATCCGCACGAATCGCACAAACTGCAATTCGTGTAATTTGTGCAATTCGTGGCTGCAATATTACATCTTCTGAGTAATGGCATGACGTAACTGTTTGGTATTAAATATTTTTTTGAAATTGCAAATAAATTTTGTCCTGTACAGGGGTGTTTCGCGGTTTCCTGTAAAAAAATGCAAAAGTACAGTTTATATATTTAAAAAAATCAAAATCATCTGTTTAGGTACTCGGCAAAAAATAAACCCTTTGAAACTGTTCGGCAGAAATATGCCCGGTTTTTGTTTATCCTCCGCTGACGGGATGAACCGGGGGAATTATCTTTTTCCGGGTCCCTTATTCCACGGTTACTGTTTTCATAGGAATATTTTCTGTAAACTGACTCAGATCCAGTTGCTCCGGCATCTGTACTTCCCGAAGTGTCATGGTTTCCGTCTTAATTTCTTTGGTTATTTTTTCCGGAGAAGGGGAATCCGTATTTTTGATATAAGTGGCCGTGACGGTTACAACAGTCTGTACCGGATATCCCTCAATATCCTGAAGCGGACCCAGGACAGCATCCAACGGGCCGTCCCAGTACCGGAGAATAAAATTGAGGTTTCCCAGCCGTTCTGCTTCCAGTCCGAGTTTCTCCGACAGTTTTTTTTGAAAATCTTTATACTGATCAAAACCGGGAACCGCATCCGAAATCCATGACTCCTGCCGGATATCGGTAATACTGGAAGATTTTTTTTTAATATCTTTTGTTTCCGTCCGTAACTCAGCGGAAAACCGGATACAGTCATATCCCATCACTTTTTCCCTGTCCGCTGAAACTTTTATCTCTAAGACCGGTTCCGCAACCTGATACCGGGCCTTGATGATCTCATCAGCACTTTCCATAAATGCCTTCTGTTCGGTAAGCCACTCTATTTTATCTATTTTATCAAATGGATAAACAAGAATGACCCCCTTGTTCCAGCCAAACTCACGAATCTGGTTTTCCGCCAGCAGAAAATGGGTGGTATCCCGCTGTTCTTTCACTTCACCGAAAAAGCGTGTCATCCAGCTGCCGGTATATTCAATCCGTTTATCAATATACATGGCATTGGCGGTAATTCCTTTCCATAATACTGCCTCCTGGGTTCCGGACAGGTAGTCGTCGCTTTTGTAATTATGGATGAAAAGCACATCTCCGAAAGCGGATACCGGCAAAAATACCAACACAGACAGCATCAGCAGGGCTGATCTTATGAATTTCATTTCTTATAATCCCAGAAACTTTTGGTGAAGATAGGAAAGCAGAAGCATGGTGGCCAGGGGAATTCCCAGACCGAACAGGGAACCCCAGAAAATGCTGTTGCTGGGATCAAAGCCCCAGGGTTTGGTAAAATAGAGCAGAAAATTGATTCCCACGCCCGTAAAAAGGTAGATATTATACCATTTGCGTCTGCTTCTTTCCCAATATTCCAATTTTTTTTCCCGTTCTTCCGGACTTAGCATAATTCTTTTGATTTCACTTTCAGAAGAGTTGGTTATTTTTCAAAAGGAATGAATATTGCCCGGCGGAGAATCCGCCGGGCAGGATAAATCTGTTTTAGGGTTCCGGTTTAATATTCCGGCCGGATATCCAGCGAATATTTCTTTATCACTTCCTCTTTGCAGGGTTTGGTCAGAAGACTGACGATGATAAAGAAGATAAAGCCGACAAATACCCAGTAAAACTGATGGGGTGTGCTGATTTTACTGGCCGGGTCACTCAGAAAAAACCAGTGGTAGGAACCCAGGGCCGCCTTGGCATACATCCAGGAACCGCAGGAAAGAAGCGTCATCACAATAATATTGATACCCGCGGCTGCGGTTGTGGCACGGGCCCACCATATGCCCAGAATCAGGGGGGGACCGACCGAGCAGAGGATAACCACAAAAGCCGCTCCGGAAATATCCAGCACCAGTGCCGGAGGACTGAAGGAGAAAGCCATGGAAAACAGAATGATGAGGATGGTCATCACGCGGGTGGTCTGCACGGGTTTTTCTTCAGGCCATTTGCTGCCGAAAACCTTGCCGATCAGATCTCTTCCCAGCATTACATTGAGCACCATGGTCCATCCGGCTGCAGTCGCCATGGCAATGGCCAGACCGCCTGCTGCGATAACGGAAAGGAGGAAGGGGCTTTTCAGTGCCTCCATTGCTGCAATCATGGAATAGTCTGTCACCGAGGCACCGGCAACGCCGTAAGCGGTTTTCATATGTTTCAGTACATCCATTGCCCCTTTGATTCCTTCGGTCTGCATCAGGGGATGGAGACTTTCGATGAGGACTCTGGCCCCGGTTCCGATAATAATCAGACCCGCATACATGGCACCGCCGATCAGAACGGCCCAGAAAACACTGCGCCGCGCGGATTTTATATCCTGACTGGTGAAAAAACGGACAACCGTATAGGGCATGGCGGAAAAACCGTAATGCCATACAAAAAAGAATCCCACTACGCCGGTCCAGCTTGCCATGAGCGGGTGGGATGCTTTTTCAGATACATAGGGCATATTGAAAAAGGTGGGGCTGTTGGCAAGCACCGCCTCTGAAAGTCCGTTCAGTCCGCCGTAATGGGCAATTACATAAACTGCAGCCAGAACAGAGGCCACAGTCATGGCAAAACCCTGGAAGGCCGTTGAAAAAGTGGTGGCCACCATGCCGCCGTAGTAGATATAGGCAAAGATGACGATGGAGGCCAGGATAACGGATATCCAGAAAGGTACTTTCAGAATCGCCAGGAGGAACAGCGCGGTACCGATAATGGAGAGAATAACATAGGCCAGTCCGCCGATGATGGTGGGAATACCGGCGATCAGTCTCATCCATTTGGTATCATAGCGGTCTGCATAATAATCGGTAAAAGAAGTGGGCGCATATTTGCGCAGGGGGGCAGCGGTCAGCAGGGTGGCAATGGGCATTCCGCCGATGATGCCCACCAGTGCCCACCAGAAAGGATAGCCCAGGATAAAAATAAAGGCCGGCAGTCCCAGAAAACTGGCCGGACTGAAATAAGTGGCAGCCAGGGCAGAACCGTTTACAATGGGGCCCACCTTGCGTCCGGCCACATAGTAATCGGAAGCATCCATTGATGCTTTCCGGGAATACCAGCCAATATAAAAAATGACTGCAAAATACAAAAGCGCGCCCAAAATAACAATCGGATTGACATCCATCAGATTCCTCCTTAAATAATATCCAGTAATTTGTTAAAGCCCACCCGTACATTTTCCGGAAACCCTTCGGCAGTCAGACTTTCTCTGAGCAGTTTTTTGGCCTCCACTTTTTTCTCCCTTCTTTCTTCAAAACTGTAAAAAAGATAGGCTATCAAAACATTGAGGAGCCAGAGGGCAATAATCCAGTTGTAGATATAACAACTTGGAATTCCAAGAAACTTCTTCAGCGGAAGGCCCGGAACATGCATTTCGATAATCATGAAAAAAAAGCACCATCCGTACATGATTCCGGTTCCGATCCAAAAAATCTTCGGCATACCTTTAAACATCTTTTATCTCCTTGTGTTAATAAGTTTTTCTCCGAAAAAATGCCGCCCGCTGAATCCGGGAAGCATTTTTTCACCATTCATCATACAACCAGCACTTCATATTTCGGCAACATTTCTTATTTCGGCCCCCATTCTTTTTCCCTGACCTGAAGTTTTGGGCAATGCTTCCCTAAATTCAATCTTCCGGGGATACTTGCAGGGGGCCGTCACTTTTTTACATATCCCTGCAGTTTTCTGACCGTCACCTCACCGGCTTCATATCCCGGCGACAGAACCGCAAAGGCTTTTACCACTTTCCCCCGGATTTTATCCTGGCCGGAAACCACAGTCGATTCAGCAACTGCCGGATGCTCAACCAAAGCATTTTCCACCTCAAAAGTCCCGATGCGGTAACCGGAGGTCAGGATCACATCATCGGAACGACCCACAAACCGGAAATATCCGCCTTCATCCGCACAGGCCGGTCACATACCGATTTCCCGGTAAACGGAAAGCCCCGGGACCGGCTTCCTTCCGGTATCCCGTAAGCAGACCGACCGGACGGTAGGGAAATTTCGCCTATACAAATATTATCAAAAACAAATTCCGTATTTCCGCATTGGAAATACATAATCCGTATTACAGGTCAGTTCAGGAAAAATCACAGCCACCGCTTATCTTTTTATCCTTATCGTCTTATTCATTGTCTGTTTATAATCGTCCGGATCCGGGTTGGTCTGCGTCTGCCGATTTTTCCGGATAAACAGCCCGATAAGCCGGAAATAATCCCTTATATATTATTTTATAATCTTCCGTACGGAAATGATATCTGTCTGTGCGGAATCTGAACGAACGCTCAATCATATTCAGTATTTTATTTTACATTCATTTACAGGTTTTTGTCAAATATTTTTTTGTGATTTACCTGCAATTGAGAGCTTGTCAAAAATCATCTTTTCTTTACCCCCAAATCCTGAATAATGCGCCGGTGTCAGGAATTCTGATAAGCGGATTCCGCACTGTTCAATATGTTTGTAATGTTCTTGCATAAATCAGCGTATCTGTCTATAATTTACTTATGACATGGGTGAGGCCGTCCTGTACTGCCCGAACCGGAAAGGATTTAAAAAAAACATAATGCCCGGAATCATCCTCCTTGCCACCGGCGGAACCATTGCCGGAACCGCTGTCTCCGGTACCCGGGGCGATTATGCCTCCGGAAAGCTCGGTGTCCGTGATATGATACAGAATGTTCCGGAAATCCGGAATCTGGCCCATGTGGAAGGGGAACAGATTTCCAATGTGGGGTCCCAGGACATGTCTTTTGAAATCATGCTCCGGCTGGCCAACAGATGCAACGAACTGCTGCAATCCGATGATGTGAGCGGTATTGTCATTAGCCACGGCACGGATACCATGGAAGAAACAGCCTATTTCCTTAATCTGACGGTGAAAAGTAAAAAAGCTGTGGTCATGACCGGTTCCATGCGTCCGGCCACGGCCATCAGCGCGGACGGCCCGCTGAATCTTTATAATGCCGTGGCCGTGGCCGCGGATAAAAATGCATGGGCGCGCGGGGTGCTGGTGGTGATGAATGACAGGATTCACGGGGCCCATTCCCTGAGCAAATCCGATACCACTGCAGTGGAAACCTTTATCTCCCCCGTCACCGGTCTGATAGGCACTGTCAACTACGGCAAAAGCCGCTTTTTCCGATATCCCTTCCGGAAGCATACTTATCTGAGTGAATTTTCCGCAGACGGCATCCGCAGCCTTCCCCGCGTGGATATTCTTTACGCATGTGCGGATATGCCGCCGGATATCATTGCCTGCTCTGTGGAAAGAGGGGCCAAAGGCATTGTCATTGCCGGAGACGGCAACGGAAATATGAATCAGGCATCCCTGAAAGCAGCATCCGCAGCCGCACAGAAAGGGATTTTTATCGTGCGCAGTTCCAGAGTTGCAACGGGTTCGGTCAGCCGGAATGCGGAAGTGGACGATGACGGACTGCTTCTGATTGCATCGGACGAACTCAATCCGCCCAAAGCGCGCATTCTGCTTATGCTGGCCCTGCTGAGGGAAAGAAACCCGGCTGAAGTGCAGGAACTTTATTATCACTATTGATTTACACTCAGTAGATCGAAACGTTTCCGGAGGAGTGCAAAAATTGTATTTTTGCATGGGGCAGCCGGGAGATGCGGCGGTGCAGAAATACAGTTTCTGCACTCCGGGACAGCCGTAAAACCGTATCCGGGGGAAACTTTTCGATCTACTGACACTGTAATGTGACATATCCGTTGAGAAAAAATCCGGAGCCGGAAAACTGAACCACGGATGAACACGGATGAACGGGATTCTGTAATTCGTGCATATCTGTGTGAATCTGTGGTTTTCAAAGATTTTGGTGTTTCACGCTGATTATATTTGACGGTCTCGTAAAAAGTCCGAAAATCAGGAATATTTTTTCCCGCAGGGGCGTATTGCATACACCCCTTCCCTTAAGACATCAGCATTGTCCTCAGAGGGGGGGCTTAACTCGTTGAAACTGTTTGATATTACGCAGAAAAAATTCCGGTTTCCCAGCAGTGAATATCTGCTGTCACCGCATTTCTGAAAACAGAAACCGGGGAAGTATGGCCTTTGACAAGACTCAGGGCATCGGGATTACAGACCTTCCTCAATCTCCTGCAGATACCGGGTACGGGCGTAATATCCCCTGCCTGCCATCAGTTCTTCATGACTGCCGGATTCCTGTATCTCTCCTTCGGACAGACTGATGATCCGGTCGGCAAAACGCAGGGCCGAAAGGCGGTGGGATACGATGATGACGGTCTGCTGCCGTCCGGGGGTCAGGCTGATATCCCGGATGGTGCGGATGATGGCGGTTCCGGTTTCCGCATCCACCTGACTGATGGGATCGTCCAGAATCAGAATGGGGGCATCCCGCAGCAAAGCCCGCGCCAGGGCAATGCGCTGTTTCTGGCCGCCGGATAAAATCACCCCTTTTTCCCCGACGATTGTATCCAGGCCTTTGGGAAAGGAGGCAATCGTCTCTTCCAAAGCGGATTTCCGGAGGGCTTCGGCCAGCTGGGTTTCACTGACTTCCGAGCTGCCGAAACTGATATTTTCCCGAATGCTTCCGGCAAAAAGAAAGGGCTCCTGGGGTACAAAAGAAATCAAAGTCCGCAGATCCGCCAGGGGCATGTCCCGGATATCCCTGCCGTCAATACATATGCTCCCTCCCTTATCCGCTGCAATATCATAAATCCGGGGAAGCAGCTGCAGCAGACTGCTTTTGCCGCTGCCGGGCGGCCCCACAATGCCCAGAGTTTTCCCTTTTTCCAGGCAGAGACTGATATTCCGCAGCACCGGAGCCTTTTTTCTTTTTTCTTTATCTGCTTTTTCCGAAGCACTGTCATAGGAAAAACAGACATTTTCCAGACGTATCTCCTTTTGAAATGCCCTGAAAGGAGGGGCATGGGGCCTGTCTGTAATTTCCGGCAGAGTGCGGATAATAACGGCTATACGCTGCAAAGATGCCTTTCCCCGCTGGATCAGATTGATCACCCAGCCCAGGGCCATCATGGGCCATGTCAGCATTCCCAGATAACTGATAAAGGCAACAAAATCCCCCGGACTGATGCGGCTGTATATGGTTTCCCGTCCCCCCATCCAGAGTACAATGGTCAGACTCAGATTGGTGAAAAATATCATCATGGGAAAAAACGCGCCCGTCGTCCGTGTGAGGCGGAGATTGTGCCGCATATTTTCCCTGGATATTTTTTCCACCGCAGATACGGATTCTGCCTCCCGGTTATATGCCTTGACAATGCGGATTCCGGCAAAACGTTCCCGCACAATTTCCGTCATATCCGAAAAAGTGGACTGCACCGAAAGATACGCGATGTGCATCTGCCGACTGAAAAAACGGGTACAGAATACAATCAGGGGCATGGGAATGAGTACAAAAAGGGTGAGGCGGACATTGATATACATCATAAAGCCGATGGTTATCATGCCCATAAAAAAAGAATCTGTAATCGCCACCAGTCCCATGCCCGCGGCCATGCGGATCTGGTGAATATCATTGGTGGCATGGGCCATCATATCCCCGGCAGTAATCCGGCTGAAATAAGATGCGGAAAGGGTTTGCAAATGTCCGAACAGGCGGTTCCGCAGTCCTTCTTCCAGTTCCCGCGACATGCCCATGAGCCAGTAACGCCAGAGATAACGTAAAAATACCATGAATACGGCAAGGCAGGTAATCCACAGGGCATAACGCAGCAGACCCGCAGCATCCGTGCGGAAGGTCGTCAGCTCATCCACTGCTGCCCGGATAATTCTGGGAATCACCAGCTGCATGATATCCACCGCGATGAGGGAAAGCAGGCCCAGAAGAATGCTGTAGCGGTTTTTGACAAAATAGGGGCGGATCAAATCAAATGTTTTCATCGTTTCCGCCTGCGCTGCAATAAGGTTTTAATCCGCCCGGTATTTTCGGGCAGATCCACTTCGGGTGAATCACAGACCGTCACAGGCACTCTGATTTTATTACCGTACTCCAAAGCCCGAAGCCGTTCCGGTTTTTCAATATCTTCCGGTTTTCCCAGAGGCAGTCTGCGAAAAATATCCGGCCCCCCCGAAGGACAGGCATATACCTCCCGATGTTTGTATGCATCATATTCCTGCCCCGGCTCCCGGCCCAAGGGAACCGGAGAACGGGAAACATGCAGGGCAGGCGCATCCCTAATATTTTCAGTCTGCTTTGCAGCTTCATAATATCTCCGAATTATGGATTTCCCCGCAATCCGGGCCAAAGGCTTGGCTGCAAAAGGGGGGGAACTGTACCGAGAAGGGATAATGACAGCAGTTTTCATAAAATAAAACCTTTCCGATATTATCATTTTCATATAAACGGCCATAAGCCGTGACTCAGTGTCACTGACCTAAGGCTCCCCTCCCGCCGGGGGAGGGGAATTTTCTGCTTACGCCAATGACATTGATCCGTGACTCACAGCGAAGCATGAAAGCTGTGCGGAGTGCGAAAATTAAGGCGGAGGCCGGTTTTTCGCAGACACTTTCATATAAACGGCCATGAGCCCTGATTCACAGCGAAGCATGAAAATACACCGTAGAGACGCACGACCGCAGAGACGCTTTTCGCTAACACACCCTGAGCTATTTTCATATATCAGTCTTTTTATGAAAAATAAAGAACTCTCCGAATCGGAAAGAGAATACGTTTTCCGGTATTACGTTTGATGAACCGGTAAAAAATTCGGGCAATGCTGCTGCATTAAGCAAAATTTACAGAAGGCGGCAGGGGCAATCCGGCAACTGGCCCTTGCCGTACCTTGATTCGCAGAGACACATGCCCCTGCGCGTCTCCGCATCCGTGCATAAGCGGGACAGCGGATTTTTTACAATTCCTGAAATATAAAAATAAAGCGGCTCTGTACTGCCCATTTTTCATTCCCCCCCCTGAATCTGATTGTATCTGACATTTCCGCCGTGTTTCAGAGCAAGGCACAGAAAGTGTTCTGCCGGTTCCGCAGGGCGGCAGAATACCGTCGTTACGAAGAGTCCCTGCATTTTTGAAAATCAGAGGGAAAGGCTGAAAAATGCCTTGACAGTTACCTTATATCATGCTAGAAAAACAGGAAATTTTTCATTAATTACCGGAGAAAAGGGAAAATCTGCCATGTTTAAGGAAGAAAGAGACGAACTTCAGTTTGACTGGAAAATGCTGGGGGATATTGCCGAAGGGCGACCCAACCTCGGGCCGACCATGCATGTGACGG
>JAABRU010000226.1 GCA_011390755.1 Desulfobacteraceae bacterium
TCCGCCGGATACGGTTTTACGACTGTCCCGGAGTGCAGAAACTGTATTTCTGCACAGCCGCATCTCCCGGCTGACCCATGCAAAAATGCAATTTTTGCACTCCTCCGGAAACTTTTCGATCTGCTGATTATCGGAAATAGCACTGAACATATTTTAACCCCGGAGGGGTGTCAGAAAATAGCCCGGCATTTTAATGCCGGGACTGTAAATTAATTCATCCAAGTCCCGCAGGGACGACAGAAAAACATTTATATTCAGCCGGTTCTGCCGTCCCTGCGGGACTGAATAAAAACGGCATCCCGATCCCGGCAGTAAACTGCCGGGCTATTTTCTGCTGTCCCTGCGGGACATAAGGGTTGCTGATGCATAATTTCTTATTTCCGACAATTTCTGATAATTGGAAAAATATCTGTGTTCATCTGTGGTTCTGTTTTTCAACCACAGATAAACACAGATTCACCCTCCCCCGGCCCTCCCTCAGGGGAGGGGAGTTTCAGAGGGAAATTCAGCAGATCGAAAAGTTTTCCGCCGGATACGGTTTTACGACTGTCCCGGAGTGCAGAAACTGTATTTCTGCACAGCCGCATCTCCCGGCTGACCCATGCAAAAATGCAATTTTTGCACTCCTCCGGAAACTTTTCGATCTGCTGACTTTGTAAAAAGCGGGGTGTATTATAAACCTTACAATACAGCCTTTCCGGAAACCGAAAAGAACCGGGGAATATCCGGAAAGAATTGATTGACTATAAAAGGGGATGATAATGAAAACAGTTCGTAATGCCTGCAGGCTCCAGCCCAATGCTCTGGAAATCAATGTCGGCGACCAGATAGAACAACTGGACAGGATTATTCACGACACAGACGGGAGCAGATATTTTGGGGAAACCTTTATTACCGAAGGGATGAAAATACTGCTGACAAAGGGAATGGCAAGACTTGCCGGTACATCCAACGATACGGTTTTTCATCTTAAACAGGCTATGGGCGGCGGTAAAACCCACCTGATGGTCGGATTCGGTCTTCTGGCCAAAGATGCGGCGTTACGGAACCGGAAAATTGCCGGAATACCCCATCAGGGAGGATTTTCCACTGCCAGGACGGCCGCTTTTAACGGACGGAACAATCCGCCGACTTATTTGTGGGGTGAAATTGCCCGGCAGCTGGGTAAGGAATCCTTATTCAGAGAGTATTGGGAATCCGGTGCAAAAGCCCCGGATGAAAGTGCCTGGCTGAAACTGTTTGAGGGGGAGGAACCGGTTTTGATTCTGCTGGATGAAATGCCCCCGTATTTTCATTATTACAGCACCCAGGTTCTGGGGCAGGGAACAGTTGCCGATGTTGTCACCAGGGCTTTTTCCAACATGCTCACCGCGGCTTCCAAAAAAAAGAATGTGTGTATTGTCGTTTCTGACCTGGAAGCAGCGTATGACACCGGCGGTAAACTGATACAGAAGGCCCTGGATGATGCCACCCAGGAACTGGGAAGGGCAGAAATCAGTATTACCCCGGTGAATCTTGAAACAAACGAAATCTATGAAATCATCCGGAAAAGGTTATTTGTTTCCCTGCCGGATAAAAGCGAAATTGCCGAGATTGCCTCCGTTTTTGCAGCCCGCCTGGCGGAAGCGGCCAGGGCAAAATCAGTGGACAGGAGCGCGGAGGCGATTGCCAGTGAAATTGAAATGACCTATCCTTTCCATCCGGGTTTCAAAAGCATTGTTGCGCTGTTCAAGGAGAACGAAAAGTTCCGGCAGACCCGCGGCCTGATGGAACTGGTTTCCCGTCTTTTAAAATCAGTGTGGGAAAGTGATGAGGATGTATATCTGATCGGTGCCCAGCACTTTGATCTGTCAATACATGATGTGCGGGAAAAACTGGCTGATATTTCGGAAATGCGGGATGTGATTGCAAAAGACCTCTGGGATTCGACCCAAAGCGCGCATGCCCAGATGATTGATATTGCCAATGGCAGTCCGTACGCAAAACAGGTCGGCACACTTCTTCTGACGGCAAGTCTTTCAACAGCGGTGAATTCAATAAAGGGACTTCTGGAAACCGAAATGCTGGAATGCCTGATAGACCCGAATAAACAGGCCGGGGAATTTAAAAAAGCTTTTCTTGCGCTGGAGAAAAGCGCCTGGTACCTGCACCGGACCCAGGAAGGAAGATGCTATTTCGATCATCAGGAAAACCTGACAAAAAAACTCCAGGGTTATGCGGAAAAAGCCCCGCAGAACAAGGTTGACGAACTGATACGGCATCGGCTTGCGGAGATGTACGCGCCTGTGACAAAGGAGGCCTATGAAAAAGTGCTGCCCCTTCCGGAGATGGATGAGGCGGCGGCTGTTCTGAAAACATCCCGTGCCATGCTTATTATCAGCCCGGACGGCAAGGTTCCGCCCGATGTCATCAAAGAATTTTACGCCAGTCTGCCCTGTAAAAACAATCTTCTGGTATTAACCGGCGAGAAATCCATGATGGCCAGTGTGGAAAAATCCGCCAGGCATGTCTATGCAGTAAGTAAGACGGAAAATGAGCTTCCCGAAACCCATCCCCAGCGTAAAGAACTGGATGAAAAAAAAGCCCAGTACGCACAGGATTTTCAGTCAACTGTCCTGAATGTCTTTGATAAACTGCTGTTTCCCGGCTCACAGCAGAATAAAGATATTCTCCGTGCCAAGGCCCTGGACAGCACCTATCCTTCCAATGAACCCTATAAGGGGGAAAAACAGGTTGTCAAAACCCTGGCAGCCGATCCCATCAAACTTTACACGCAGATCCCGGAAAACTATGATACACTGCGGGCCAGGAGTGAACAGCTTCTGTTCGGCAGCAGCGATGATGCCCGCAAAACCGATCTGGCGGATAAACTGCGGCAGAAAACACAGATGCCCTGGCTTCCGCTAAAGGGGTTGGATAATCTGATCCAGGAATCCTGCCAGCGGGGAGTGTGGGAAGACCTGGGCAACGGAACCATCAGCAGAAAGCCCAGACCCAAGACCACACAGGTGGTATTCAATGAAGAGAGTTCTCCGGATGATACCGGTGCAGTCCGGCTGAAAATTGATGCTGTCAATTCCGGCAGCGCTCCCCGTATCCATTATCAGGAAGACGGGGAGGTAAACACTGACAGCCCTGTTCTGTCCGAGAAGGTTCTGACCACAAACGCCCTCCGGGTGCAGTTTCTTGCGGTTGACCCTTCCGGCAAAAATCAGACCGGGCTTCCGGCCACCTGGAGCAATCAACTGACTATCCGCAACAGATTTGATGAAAATACCCGCAAACTGGAGATACTGCTTGCGCCCCGCGGGACGGTCCGTTATACCCTGGACGGTTCGGAGGCAAGAAACGGAGAGGTGTATGCAGAACCCATACAACTGACTGACAGCGCTCAGTCCGTGTATGTGTTTGCCGAGTGCGATGGTTTGGAAGCAAAACGGACATTCCAGTTTCCGGCAAAGGGCAGACAGGAAATTGAAATCATAAAAGATAAACCCGCCCAGATATACAGCCCCGCGCCCAGGCGGCTGGACAGTACGGCCAAGACCTACGAAGGTCTGAAACTGGCAAAAGAAAAGGGAGTAACCTTTGAGCAGGTGACGCTTCAGATAGGTTCCGCGCCCAGGGTTATCCATCTCTCTTTGGGTGAAATGCGGATAGAGGCGGAATTTCTGGAAAAGGAACTGGCCAGCCTGCAGTCTCTGCTCAAAGCGGATGCGCCGGTCATTATGTCTTATAAAAAGGCGTGGTTCCCCACAGGTTTTGATCTGGAACAGTTTGCAAAATCGCTTGGCATGGAGCTTACAATGAACGAGGTGATTCAGGAATGAGCGACACCGCCGATTTTGGGGCTTCCAAAGACTTCGGGGTTCACCATTTTTTTGCTGATATTCCGGCAGAGCCAGGTATGGCAGTAAGCATCTGTGAAGATTTCGGTTTTGACGGGGATGAAGCCGGGCGGGAAAGCACGGAAAACCGGGTTGTTCTTGCGCGGGAATTATGGAGCAAAATCAAAGATGATGCCCGCAGGGATTTTAATGAGCGCTTGAAGGCAAAGAAGCAGAATACCGGCACCTGGCGTATCGGCAGGGTGAAACTGGACCGGTTTCTGGGCCGGGAGCTTTGCGTTCTGGCCTGGGCCGCCGAACACGCGGCAAAGGAGGAATGTGCGGTTATCTGCCAGAAGTGGCTGGCCCTGCGACCTGAAGAACGCTGGTGGCTTTTTTCCAAAACATCTTCCGAGGCAGGGCTGGCCCATCAGAAAGACCGGGGCTGGAGAAAGGCCCTGTATTGCGCTCTGTCGGACGGTGAAAGCATCCGGGTGAGGACAAAGATAAAACCCAGGCTGAAAAAAAGCGAAGTGCAGGAGAATATGAGCCTTTTTGATTTCATGAAAGGAGATGCTTAGCCATGCCGGAAAACAGGTTACATGCTCTGGTAAAAGAGGGGGAAGGGCTGCGGGTGGAGTTCAAGACCTGCAAAAAGGGACTGAACAGGGATGTATATGAAACCGTATGTGCATTTTTAAACCGTTACGGCGGAGAGATTTTACTCGGTGTTGATGATAACGGCAATATCACCGGCATCGAACCCGGAGCCGCTGACCGGATAAAAAAGGATTTTGTTACGGCTGTGAATAACCCCCAGAAGATTTCGCCTTCTGTCTATCTCTCCATAGAGCAGGTGAATATCGAAGGTAAGCAGATTCTGTATATTTTTGTGCCGCAGAGTTCCCAGGTTCATACCTGCAATGGGAAAGTCTTTGATCGGAACCATGATGCAGATTTGGATATTAGCGGGAAAAGCACCATGATCTCCAGTCTGTACATCAATAAACAAAGCATTTATAATGAAAACAGGGTTTACCCTTATTGCGAAATGGCCGATTTACGGGCGGATTTGATAGAGATGGCGCGGCATCAGGCAAATTTTCAAAAAACGAATCATCCGTGGAAGAATATGGATGACATGACTCTTTTAAAAAGCGCCAAAGTTTTTCTGAAAGATTATCAAACCGGCAACGAGAGCCTCAGCCTTGCCGGTATTTTATTATTCGGCAGGGATGAAACGATTCTGTCGGTTATTCCCCACCACAAAACCGACCTGATTCTGCGCCGGGATAATCTTGACCGTTATGATGATCGGGATGATGTGCGGACCAACCTGATTGAAAGTTATGACCGGATTATCGCCTTTGGGCAGAAACATCTTTCTGATCCTTTTTATCTGGAGGGAACCCGCCGCATCAGTGTGCGGGATAAAGTTATGCGGGAGATTGCTTCCAATATTCTGATTCACCGGGAATATGTGAAGGCATTTCCGGCAAAGATTATCATTGAAAAAAGCAGGATTCTTGCCGAGAACGGAAACAGGGCCGTGAGTTACGGACGCATTGACCCGGATAACTTTACCCCCTGTCCGAAAAATCCGGTCATCGCCGGAGTATTCCGGCAAATGGGGCTGGCTGATGAACTGGGATCGGGTGTGCGGAATCTGTTTAAATATTCCGCTGTTTTTTCCGGCTCGCGGCCTGAGATGCTCGAAGAGGATATTTTCAGGGTGATGGTTCCCCTTACCGACCAAGCTACCGAGCAAGTCACCGAACAAGATACCGCACAAGTCACCGCACAAGTTACCGCACAAGTTACCGCACAAGTCACCGCACAAGTCACCGCACAAGTCGGAACATTTTGCATGGAGCCAAAGTCGTCGAAAGAAATTATGCACCACATAGGCATGAAGCACTGGAAAACATTTCAGGAAAATTATTTGAAACCCTTGCTTGCCGCTGATTTTCTGGAGCGAACGATTCCGGACAAGCCTCAAAGTCGTCTGCAGAAATACCGCCTGACCAACAAGGGAAGGCAAATCCTTCAAGGAGATATCCATGCTTAAACCCTTTGAATGGAAAGACCGCCCCGCGCTTATCGAATACCTGTTTCCGGTGCAGAAAATATCTGTTGAGAGTTTTAAGGAGCAGATGGCCGGAGCAGGCAAAACTCTCACCGCCCTGGGGAGCTACTGGAAGGGGCGCAAACCTCTGATTCTGAATAAAGCCTGCATTTTAGGCGCACTGCTGCCGGTTTCGGATGACCGCCTCAAAGACCTTGAAATCTTTGAAATGCTTATGGGCATGGACAGCCAGACCATGCAGCAGCGGCTTGAGGCAAATCTAGCGAAATCCAAGCATCATACCATTGGAGAGTACCTGATACTCCCCTATAACGAGCAGGTAAAAAAAGCCAGACGGCCCGAAGAACTGGCAGAGAGCCTGTTTAACCATATATGGGAAAAAGTGAATAAGCATCTGGGAACAAAGGCTGCATCCTTTCCCGAACTGGTGGAACAAATGGGCATTGCCCGCTTTGGTCATCGTCCAAAGGTAGCCGATGTTTTTTGCGGCAGCGGGCAGATACCTTTTGAGGCCGCACGCCTGGGCTGTGATGTTTATGCCAGCGACTTGAACCCCATCGCATGTATGCTTACCTGGGGGGCTTTTAATATTGTAGGGGCAGATAAAGAGAAACGGGCGGAGATTGACAAAGCGCAGAAGAAACTGGCAGAGCAGGTGCAGAAAGAGATAGATGCGCTTGGGGTGGAAACGGACGGCAAGGGGTGGCGGGCAAAAGTATATCTTTATTGTGTTGAAACCATCTGCCCCGAAAGTGGCTGGAAAGTACCGCTTATTCCGACACTCATCATCAGCAAGGGATACGGAGTAATTGCCCGCCTGGTTCCGGTACCAGGCGAAAAACGGTATGACATTGATATCGTTTATGTAAAAACGGATGCTGAGATTAATGAAGCCAAAACAGGTACGGTTCAGGGTGGCGAGATGCTTCACTCACCCGACGGTATCACCCTATATCGGACAAAAATCAGCACGCTTCGCGGTGATTACAAAGACGGCAAAGAAAATAAAAACCGCCTGCGCCTGTGGGAAAAATCCGATTTTATCCCCCGTCCCGATGATATTTTCCAGGAACGCCTTTACTGTGTGCAGTGGATGCGCAAAAAACCTTCCGGAAAGGGGGATGAATATCAGTTCCGTGCTGTTACTGCCGATGATCTGGAACGGGAACAGAAGGTGATTGACTATGTGGGTGCCCATCTTGCCGAGTGGCAGGAAAAAGGGTATGTGCCGGATATGGTGATTGAAAGAGGTTACTGAACTTGCGCAGCTATTTTGCGGTTTAATCATTTTAACTACCTGAAACAATAATATATTATGTCTATATTTATCCAAATGATTATTTTTGGATATGTTGTAATTTCAATATGTTAAAGATTTGTAAATTTGGAAACTTTTAAAGATTCAACAGCATGATAATATTGTATTTTTTGTTCAATCATAAGATTTTGCCTGCACAGGTTCAGGAGGTTATAATACGGACCAGCCAATTCGTGAACGGGGCTGGACCCACTGGCACCATCTGTTTAATTCGAGGCAGTTGTTGATGTTTGGATTATTTCGTAAATATTTAATAATGCCAAATCTTTATGTTGATTTACCGCGAATGCTTGATTGGAATTCACGCTTATGCTCTTGGAGAGGAGCTGTTGGAGCTGATGCTAATGCTCATGTATTTACAAATCAAGCATTAAATACAATTTGGAATCCGCCTTCAAGGTCATGGCGGAGTTGTCAAACATTATGGTCAAAACCAAATCACTTTGATATTATTTCAAAATGTATAGTCTTCTCCCACCCCGCCCAAGACCTCACCACCGAAAACGACATCTACATCACCGACCCACCCTACGGAGATGCCGTAAAATACGAAGAAATAACCGAATTCTTCATTGCCTGGCTCCGAAAAAACCCGCCGCCGGAGTTTGCCCGCTGGACATGGGACAGCCGCCGCGCTCTTGCCATTAAAGGCGAGGGCGAAGGCTTCCGCAGCGGTATGATTGCGGCCTACCGTAAAATGGCGGAAAAAATGCCGGACAACGGCATACAGGTACTCATGTTCACCCACCAGTCCGGAAACATCTGGTCAGACATGAGCAACATCATCTGGGCCAGCGGCCTGCAGGTCACGGCGGCCTGGTATGTGGTCACCGAAACCGACAGCGCACTGCGCCAGGGCGCAAATGTTACCGGCACGGTAATGCTGGTGCTCCGCAAGCGCACAAAACAGCTTGAAACCTTCCGGGACGATCTGGGCTGGGAAATTCAGGAAGCAGTCAAAGAGCAGGTGGAATCCCTGCTTCGCCTTGACAGAACCGTCCGGGAACAGCGATCCGAGGGCCTTTACACCGATGCGGATTTGCAGATGGCCGGATATGCGGCCGCACTCAAGGTGCTCACGGCCTACTCAGGAATTGACGGAAAGGACATGGTAACAGAATCCGAAGCCCCCCGTATTCCCGGAAAAAAAACCTTTGTGGATGAATTAATAGACTTTGCCGTGCAGACCGCGGTGCAGTTTCTGGTTCCTGCCGGTTTTGATAAAAGCGAGTGGCAGAAACTGGCCGCGGTGGAACGGTTCTACCTGAAAATGGCAGACATGGAGCATCAGGGAATGAAAACCCTGGACAACTACCAGAACTTTGCCAAAGCATTCAAGGTGCATCACTTTGACCAGCTCATGAGTGACAAATCCAAAGCCAATGCCGCACGCCTCAAACTTTCCACCGAATTTAAAAGCTCCCTTATGTCGGGCAATGCGGAAATCGCTCCAACACCGCTGCGAGCGCTGCTTTATGCCATGTACGAAATTACAAAAGAGATTGACACCGAGGATGTGCTTCTCCACCTCATGCAGAACTGCACAAACTATCTCCAGGTAAAACCGCTTATCATAAAAATGGCTGATTTTCTTGCCGAAAAACGGCAAAACCTGAAAACGACCAAAGCCTTCCGGCCGGATCTTGAATCCAGCGCAGCACGGATAATGGCCGAAGCAATGAGGAATCAGAGGGTGTAAGCATGGCTGTCATGTCGAAAATATTCCATTTATTCGACATGAAAAAACATGAATGGTGAAAAAAACTGTTGTTCATTAGTGTTCCGTCAAGGTTAAACTGACGGGTATTTAATGCCCTGAATTTATTGTAGGGTGGGCAGAAGCGCAGCGCTGCCCACCGGGTGGCGGGCACGGAAAAACATGTGCCCGCCCTACGGAAATCCAACCCGTCATTTAAATGTTGACATGGCACTAGTGCTCTGTCAAGGTTAAACTGACGGGTATATAACATCCTGAATTTCCCGTAGGGTGGGCAGAAGCGTACTTCGGCAGGCTCAGTAACCGCAGCGCTGCCCGCCACCCGCAGAAGGTGGGCACGGAAAAACATGTGCCCACCCTACGGAAATCCAACCCGTCATTTAAATGTTGACATGACAGTAGTGGGTCAAATCCGTTGATGAAGTCCCCCCTCCCCTGAGGGAGGGGCAGGGGGAGGGGAATTTAAGAATCAACGGATTTGACCCACTACCATCAAAGGAATTACAGCTATGGATAAAGCAGAAGCTATACTGAAGTTGAAAAGATACAAAACACTGCTGTTAAAAGAGATGGTATTTGAGAAAATGATTTTATTCGGCTCTTATGCCAAAGACACCCAGAGAGAAGACAGTGATGTTGATGTGGCTATTATTGTAGATAAAATACAAGGCGATTATTTTTCAACAAGACCTCTGCTGTGGAGAATAAGAAGAGAAGTAGATGATAGAATTGAACCTGTTATTATAGATAAAAGTAATGATCAAAGCGGCTTTTTAAAAGAGATAATAAAAGGAGCTTGTTCGGAAACATTTCCGAACAGAGATGAAAGCAGGATAAAGAGATTATCCGCATAATATAAGGGCACAGGTAAGGAAAAACCGGTCTGTTCCGGGAAATAATGCAAAATCGGAGGAAATCATGATAAAATCCCCTGAAAAAGAGCGCAGGTATCCCGGACGGCCACTGAAAAATTTTTTTC
>JAABRU010000075.1 GCA_011390755.1 Desulfobacteraceae bacterium
AGTGCAAAAATTGTATTTTTGCATGAATGCCCGGCAGAAAACGCTCCGTTTTACCCATGTTCAGCGGTGCAAAAATACAATTTTTGCACTCCTTCGGAAAGTTTTCGATTTACTGATAATGAGCGTTTTCATAACTTTGATATTCAGCCCGAAGCGATTTTGATTACTTCCTCAATATCCGGTACCTGAAAAATTTCATACTCCCTGACCCATTCGATGGTCAGGTCAGCATTGATCAGTATGTTGGCCCGCCCTGAAATGCCTTTGTCCGCATTAAACAAACCATACTTTTCAGCCACTTCGCCATGGGGCCAGAAATCGGCGAGCAGATTGGTTTCGCTCACCCCCATCGCGGCTGCCCATGCTTTTTTGGACGGGACACTGTCCACACTGATACCGTATGCAATCACTCCCAGTTCATCGAATATGGTTTTTTTGACTTCCAGGGTCCGCATCTGAATTTCACAAACCGATGTCCACGCCAGTGGATGAAAAGAAAGCAGCGTTTTCTTGCTGCTCAGGGTCACCTTTTTTTCATACTGATTGATCAGTGTGAACTTCGGGGCCGAATCACCTTTCTTTAGTTTATGATGGGTCACATCAACCTCCTTTTCTGGTATTTTTTTAATTACAGAGCCTGCGTATATAGAACAAAAAGTGTCGGTAAAACCTTCTTTGACCGTATCCCCGGTTTGCAGGCCGGCGTACTTCTGAGGATAGGAAATTGAAGGATAAGGATAAGCGCCACTCTCATACGTTTCCATTTCAATTATTGTGCCAGATACCGCTTATTATGTTATATTCTCATATAGTGCTGATTTTTAATGATAATTACTTAAAAATGAACTTTCGGAAAAGCCATCGGCACCCGGATAAAAAAAGGTCATATATTACCATGTGGTCATATATAATCCTTTTCAGGGATTTTTTATGTTGCACCCTCTGCTGTTTTGTCAGGATTTGAATGACGGGTTACATTACTCCTGTAAGGGCGTATGCAATACGCCCCTACGGTTCCGCAGATGTTCCGGATACCCGTCAGTTTAACCCTGACGGAATACTGCATGGATTTTGTTTAGAAAGGATTCAGGCCGGTGCTGAAATTTATTCCGACCCGGATTCATCATATGTGAATTCAGACATATCCAATTGAAATATTTCGATTATTAACAGGATACCGCTGCCGGAATTTATGAAAGGAAAAAAAGCCAAAGTAAAAATAAAATCAGAGATAAAAAAATAAAATCAATAATCTGGGGTGCTTTAACAGAATATAGGAAATCATCAGTTTTGGATAAAATTTTAATCCACAGAGGGCGATACTGATCCAAAACTTCTACTTTTCCGTCAATCGCTTTCGCGGCCCTTCTGCCACTTTCCACAGCACCTTCGATACTCCATACCTGAGCCTGGGTCTTCGTGTGGGCTCCGGCTAAAAACAGATTTGAAACCGGAGTTTTCTGGGCGGGTAAATATGCCTGGGTATGAGTTGAATTAACCCATTTGGGCTGAAGAGATTCAATCCCGTCACTGAAAAAATTCCACTCATGCCAAACCTCAATTTTAATAATTGGAAATTCTTTTAATCCTTTACCATGGTTAGCTTCTTTGATTAACTCGTTGAGCGCGCCGCAGCTCAGAATCTGAGCCTTGATTTCTTCGATAAATTCTTCTTTCAAACAATTTTTTACCGGCTTACGGTAAATCCTTCCCGGAACACTGCTGATACAGGATGTGCCTGTCCAAAGAGATTTAATGTTTTGTCCCAAATCCACTTCTTTGTCCCAAACCTGTTCTTCGGCAAAAAGGGTTAAATTAAATTCGGAATCACTCACCACAACGGCAGTCCTGTTTCGCGGGAATCTGATTTCTTCGGAAAATGCCAGTCTGAAAGAGACCTGAATGTGAGGCCCATCCTGCGTAAGGGGTTTGAACAGCCTTAATTCTTCCTGTCTCTCCAGCGCAGGGGTTTTGCTTAAAATATCAGCCGTAATAAAAGGATTGATGGCTAAAATATAAATGTCGCCCTGAATTTTTTCCTGTCCGCAAAAAGCTGAAATAATATCAGTCCCATCAGACTCCAGTTTTGTCAGAGCTTTCTCCCAATGGAAATTTACACCTTTTTCCGTAAGATATTTTATCCAGGGATTAAACCAGTATTCACTGCTGGGACCTGTAAATAACAGCCAACCGGATCCGGTTCTCTGGGTCCATGCGGGACCATCCTGATCAGCCTTATGCCGGTGTGCGGCTTTTGCGGTCAGTTGTTTTCTGAAAAAATCACCGGCAGTGTGTAATGAAACATTTGACCAATCCGAGCCAATCCACGGACCGAAACAGGAACGCCAGGTTTTATAGGCTTTATCTCTAAGTAAAGGTTGCCAGGCCTGCGCTGCATTAAGTCCGGCATATTTTATTTTACTTCGGTTATCGGATGTCCATGTTTTAAGCATCAGGTAAGACCATTTAATAAATTCAAACTTGTTCATCCTGAACATTTCAGGAATACTTTTAAGTCCTTCGTCATAAAACCGGGCTTTATCGTTATCGGGGAAAATTCCAAAATCAACAGGGCGGGAGAGGGCCAGGTCATAGATGCTTCCTTTTTCATTAAAAGGAATTTTTTTCATTAAATCAAAAGCATTATGATACCAGGGTCCCATGCCGTGCCAGGAATATTCCGTAGGCATATTGTCTTCATCAAGCCGCGTACTTCTGAAGAATCCACCCGGCTGATCAAGGGCCTCATACACTGAAACATTATATCCTAATTGGATTAATTCATGGGCCGCACTTAATCCGGCTATGCCGGCTCCGAAAATGACGATGGATTTCATTTTTACCCCCGATTGGTGAAATTCCCGCTCTTTGAATTAAAAAAGTGTCGTATCTGTCAACACTCGTGCCCGGAGCAATACAGGCGATAAATGCGTTTTTGCCGCTGGCATCCATGAGGCCCAACCTCCCTGTCCGCCCCGATGCAATCGGTAAGGAGGCTCTCCGGCACCCTTCCCGGCCTGCTTATTTGTTCTTCTGCGCTGCCTTTATTGGCTGGAACGGGCCGTACTGATGCTGTTCCTGAGAAAAATCATCTGCATAGGGTGGATACGGGCAGTCCACCGCTTTTTTCTCCGGTTTCGGATAGTCCTTCTCCAGTCCGCTCATCTGCGGCCGCTCGCTGGAACTGAGATAGGCGGCGACATCGTAGCTGTCTTCATTGCTGATGGCCGGATGGTTCCATACCGTTCCCAGCGGCATGCTGCTGTGAACAAACGCGGCGTTGGTCAGCAGCCGGTTCATTCCCGCTCCGTTGTTATAGCTGTTTGCCCCCCAGAGTGCCGGGGCGACATAACTGCCCGAATCACCTGCCGACATGGACTGATAGCCGTCCCCGTTTTTGCCATGACAGGACATGCAGAACCGCCTGTACACCGCTTCGCCTTTTTTCACATCAGCCCTGCGGTTCGGACCTTCGAATTTGGGTGTTGCCAGGCCAAAAATATCCCCGGGCATGTCTTTCGACAAGCAGTTTATGTAGGCGACCATTGCCTGCATCTCCCTGCTGTCAACAGGCATTGCTCTGCCGTTCAGGCTGCGCTCAAAACAACCGTTAATCCGTTCCTCAAGTCCGGCCACCCTGTCTTCGCGGCCCCGGTACTGAGGGTACATCCGGCTAACTCCCATCCAGGGGAGTCCGAACTGTTTGGTGCCGTTATCCTGGTGGCAGCTCGTACAGTTCAGACCATTTCCGGAAAAACGCATTTTCTCATCCTTCGCACCGGAGCCGAGCTGCGCATATGTATCGGTCAAAAGCAGTGCGCCGTAACGGATGAGATCACCTTCCTCTCCCTCGGGAATATCCTTCATCAGCGGCACTGCCCAGGCGGCAGAAGACCCTTTTACTTCCAGTGGCGGCGCGGTGGTGCGCTCCTCATCGGCCAGTGTGGTCAAAAATCGGAGAATATTATTGATTTCTTCGTCCTTCAGTTTCCTGTCCAACTGCAGGTACCCCATCTGATCCACTGCCTCCGCCAGATTGCCCACTTCACCGTCATGGAAATAGGGAGTGGTAAGGGTGGCATTACGCAGCATGGGAACCTTGAAAACATATTTATCACTTTCAAGTTTGGTGACCTCAAAGCGTCCGGTATCCCTGTTGTCGGTGTACTTATGGAACACCCCCATTTTCTGGAAGGTCATCCCGCCCAGGTTGGGGCCGCTGTGGCACTGCACGCAGCCGGTATTGATAAAAGTGCGCATCCCTTCCGTTTCCTGCCCGGTGAGGGCCTGTCTGTCCCCGTCCATGAACCGGTCGAAGCGGCCCCGGCTGATTAGTGTCCGTTCAAACGCGGCAAGCGCTTTGGCAAAGTTGTCGAAAGTCACGGGGTCTTTCTCCCCGGGAAAGGCCTTTTTGAAATCAGCGGGATACTCCGGTATGCCGTTCAGCCGTTCGGCCACCGCTTCACCACTGGGCATGCCCATTTCAATGGGGTTGAGCGGGGGACCCTGAGCCTGATCTTCCAGAGTGGGAGAGCGTCCGTCCCAGAACTGCGCAAACTGGAAACCGGCATTCAGGGTTGGCGGATCGTTGCGGTCGCCGAATTTTCCTTCCGCTCCTTTGCCGGTCCTGAGATTGTCCGCGCCTGCGCCTTTGTTGTCAATGGGATGGCAGGAGTTGCAGGATTGGGTTTTGTTGATCGAAACGGCTGTCTCAAAATAGAGTTTCTTTCCCAGTGCTATCATGGCCGGGGTGTCCTGCCCGCTCCCCGGCATGGTCGCGGGAAGTTTACCGAAAAGTGCCTGCGCCTGCATCATCAGCACACCATCCGGGGTGCCGGGTGCCGCTTTGATTGTGCGCGATGCATCCACCACCCCGCTCCCGACTGCTTCTTTTTGTGTCGCTGCTGTGAATTCGGCAGAGGCCTGCAAGATAAGATTTCCCCCCATATTGGAAAAAATCAGTGCGCTCAGCCCCATTACCCAAAAAATAACTGCTCCCGGTTTCTTTCTCATAAGCAATTCTCCTTTTTCAGTTGCTTTTAAAGCCCTCTGACACAGACTTCTTTTGACAGAGGGCCTGTTTATTGTCCGATACCCTGTACTGCAAAGAGTGATACAGGTTTTTTCTGCCTCTTTCGCTCAGTTTCAGACAGGTAACGGCAGACTAAAGTCCGAGCAGTTTCATGGTCTCCCGCATGAACGCAGGGAGATCGGCCGGCTGCCGGGACGTGATCAGATTCGCATCAACAACCACCTCCCGATCCTCATAGAGTGCCCCGGCTTTTTTCAGTTCATCCGCTACCGACATGTAGCAGGTTGCACGCCGCCCTTTCAAAAGACCGGCGCTGATCAATATCTGCGGCCCGTGACAGATGGCGGCGACCGGTTTACTGTGAGTAAAAAAGCTCCGGGCGATCTCCAGCGCCTTCGGCTCTTTTCTCACCGCCTCCGGTGCCTTGCCCCCGGGCAGAACCAGGATTGCATAATCGTCAGGGTTGACCTCGTCAGGGATTTTGTCCACGGCCACTTCGTAACCGTGCTTGCCGGTGATTACCCCGCTCTTCAGTGAGACCATCGTCACTTCGACACCCGCCTCCTGCAGGCGGTAGTAAGGGACCAGCAGTTCAGAATCCTCAAAATTGTCCGCACTCATAATCAAAGCTTTCATATTCCTCCTTATTTGTTCCATAAATTTTTCCATCGGCCTGCTTCGGCATTAAGCGCCGAAGGGTAATGGCACCCGGGTTGCAACTCTTCATCACCGACAAACACTTGCTGCACACACCTGCCAGAACACCTCCTGGTGCGAATCAAAATAGGCATGGCTGTCGTTAAGTTGAATGACAGTGAGTGAATTTCTGTTTTTCGTCATGACAAAAATGACCTCCAGCCAGGTTCTTCCATCATTGGTTGAAAAAACATGATGTATGGCCCCCGGATAAGATGGGCCATAACGCCATCATCATGGATTTTTCTGATGGTATGGTTCACCAGTACTTTTGCGAAACCCAACTGAGCCATTTCCGTCGCGTCCCACTCACTGTGAATAATGTATTCGGGCGGGCTTGGCATGACATCCAGTGTTTTAAACAGCGGTATTGGGTTTTTCGGCGGGGTGGCACCGAGTGTCTGCAGGGTTTCTGCCGTTGACACCGGGTCGAGCATAAAGCTGCCCAATGCGCAAACTCCGATTTGTTTTAAAATCATGTACCCGAGAAAACCGGTTGAGTCGGACAAGGCTTCCATCGTTTCGATAGCACCTTTTTCAAATGCCTTCTCCTTTCCCGGGGCCACCGTATGTTCGCCGATGGCAACACAGCGCTGTGGGGTGGCAAGGCGGATAAAATCTTTTTGCTGTACAAAATCTTTACCGAGATCGGCGATTTGCCCCATAGATCGAACAGGTGGCATTTTGGCTTTGACGATGCCGTAAACAGGCTCCCATGGGCCTTCTACCACCATCCCCAGGCAACTGGTACATAGCTCAAAGATCCTGTCAAACTGCTGCGCGTGAAATTCATCGTGGGCCTCCCATGTCTTCCACATGGTATATTGATAGTTGCGGATGGGATTCAGTTCCTTTTCCATGTGAATTTTTCCCCCACCGTATCTGCCTGCAAGAGGTAAAATGCCTGTTTGGATATTGGCCATAAAACCGACAAATCCCGGGTGTGTGGCAGTGGTGATACATACCCGTGGCCCCACTTTCTGCATCAGATCGAAACTTTCTTTATTGTTCAGAACTTTAGACATATTCAGGGCAACTTGGTGCTCCACTAAGCCTCCTTTAGTTACCTTCTCCCTGACTTCACTTTCCTTAATAAGGGTTGTGCCATTTTGCCGATGATCTGCAATGAACCATGCGGCCGGTCACCTTCAAAGGCACCAGTAAAACGCCTGATGGCGGGCGGCGGATAGGACCCGCTGCCCGCCATGTAATACAGGTGCATACTTCGAAGCTTTCTTTACTTACCGGGTCCCGGTATTCCGGCCGCCGGGTTATCGGGGTTGCTGAGTTTTTCAGCCCCGGCCACCTTGGGATAACTATCGGGTGTTTTTACGCTTTCTTTTTCAAGTGCGTCCTGGCGATCCTTTTTTCCTTCATTTACGCGATCACGACTTTCACCTTCGTTTTTACCCGTGATATCGCTTTTCGGCATCTTTTTTGACATGATTCTTCTCCTTTTCCTGGGGTTTAATTAACAGAAGCAATGCTTCTGCATAGGGAAATATAATTGAATACCTTTTGAGATTGAAACCTTCACCACCTCCTTTCCTTCTGATTTTCCAGGCTCTGCGGAACTGTTATGCCAATGTCCGAACCGATTTTTCCCGGTCCCACTGGAGCGTTTTTGCCGCAGCAATAAATGCGTCTTTGACATTGGCATCCACGATGCCCGCATCTTGTCCAACATTCGCTGTTTTCAATAGTGCACGACCGCCCTTGGCAACGGCGATGGCCTTGAGATGCCCGAAAGCATCGCGCACGAAATCAATCGCGGCGCTTTCCACCGGCAGTGCCTTTGCGCCTTCGTCGGAGAGGATGACGGCGACGATATCTTCTTCAATATGTTGCAGGTGACCGACCATCGCATCACGCACATGCTGATGTTCGACCCTGGAAAGCTCGAAGACGAGCGCCGAAACGATATGCGCCTGCTCATACGCAGTTTGGCTGAGACAGAACCGCCGCGCCTGGCTGCTATGACAACATAACTGACCCGATGCGGGGGCGCCTCCATCCGGCTACTTGCGGGGTTCTATTAGCTGTTTGTTGTTTTGCTTATGCCGGAATTCGGATAAGTGCCGGTAAATTTCAACCCTTGCCCGGTTGATGCCGCCGATGGGGCGGTGTTCAATCAAAGAATGCGCGGGGGAAAATGACAAATCCTCAGCCATTTCCTCACGTTCCACGGTACGGAATGTCTGGGAAGGAATGCGGATGGATGCCACTTTGATAAAGGGGGATTCCTTTTCGCTCCATTCCACACCGGCATCCTCGACCGGCATCCGGTCAGGGTCTTTTCGCACCTGAATCATAAAATCAAAGCCTGCCTCGTTGCTCGCCAGGTGTTTTTCCATGTTTTCAGTAAGATAATGATCCGTAAGATTTGACGGCAGAAGGCTTTTCATGTTCGAAGTGGGGACAATGGAGTATTTTACAACCATATCCGTTCCGTAGAGATAAGGTGTTGTACTCCAATAGCGAATATCCAGCGGAGAGGTCTGATTTTGACGCGCCTTGCGCAGTTCATTAATTATATGGAAATTGCCGGATAAAACCAGACGGGAAAGAAAGACAAGGGGTGACCATTTGACGCTGTAATGCACCGCGTCATGAAACAATTTGACCGTTCCCAGGGGCATGACCGGATAGCTTATCAATATAAAGTCCTGTGTTTCCTTCTCCCCGTTTTGCGTTTTATAACGCTCCCCCTGTACCTCCATGATTTTTATGGCAAAACCGCGCAGGTCTTTGACTTTGTCCGACTGAACCCTGCCGCTTGCACTGGAAATACGGATCCAGGCAGGGTAGGTTTGGGGTAATTTAAATATTCCCACCTTAAGTTCCGCCTGGATGTCCGGTTCCACAATGAATTCTGCCTGCAGGAAGGCCAGGTTTTTCGGGTGCGCATCACGTCTGGTTCGGCCTGCAGGATAATCTTTGTTCATCTTTTCCTGTAATACAGATTCCATGTCTTTGATCATCTGTTCTTCATCAGCAGGAACCTTTTCAAATTTGCTTATGTCCCCCGGTTTTCCGTCAGAAAACTGCATATTGTACCTCGCATCGGATTGATTGTTTTGTACAGGCACATCCCCGGCTTTGCGCCTGCCATCCTGACCTCCCTGCTTTCATGCGTTTTTGCGGAGATTACGGGTTTCATCGCGTTTTCCGCGTAAGGCAGGAACGGCAGGCCTTGCGAAGATGACCTTTCAATTTTCTTATTGCTCATTATTATGTCTCCTGTCCGGTGATGTAAAAGCCTGAGGGCCTGTGCTTCAGCGGTGGCGAGCAACAAGCACTGGAAGCGGTTGTTGACTCCCGTACTTCTGAGGATAGGAATTTGAAGGACAGGGATAAGCGCCACTCACATACGTTTACATTTCAATTATTGTGCCAGATACCGCTTATTATGGTATATTCTCATATAGTGCTGATTTTTAATGATAATTACTTAAAAATGAACTTTCGGAAAAGCCATCGGCACCCGGATAAAAAAAGGTCACATATTACCATGCGGTCATATATAATCCCCTTCAGGGACAGGAAATTGCTTTTTGACAGGAATCATATGAGCGGACTCTTGTCATCCTGTAACTGAATCCTGACAGCGGAGCATCTCGAATTGCGGTTTCGGCATAATGGATTTATCCGCTGCCTGACGGAATGCGCTTCTGAGTCCTTCTTCCAGTACAGGGTGATAAAACGGCATTGACAGAATATCCGCAGCCCGCATTCCGAATCCAATGGCCCAGGCAAGCAGATGGGCCAGGTGCTCTCCATGGGGTGCGATCAGCTCGGCGCCCAAAAGCAGACTGTCTGTTTTACGGGCATAGAGCCGGACTTTGCCTTTGTTCTGCCCCATGATAATGGCTCTTCCCTGGTGTTCGTAGTCTGACTCACCAATGACAAAATCTGTTTTGTCCTGAATCAGGGATTGATAGGATTTCCCGATAACAGCAATATTGGGTTCGCAAAAGGTGATGCCCAGATAAACGCGTTTCTGAAAGCAGTTTTGCTCTTTGGCCATTGCATTATACCCGGCAATCCGGCCTTCATCAGCGGCCTCATGCAGCAGGGGGCGGAGTCCGTTTGCATCTCCGGCAATAAAGACCGGCAGATTTTCAATCCGGAACGTGTTCTCATCAAACAGGGGAATACCGCGGCTGTCGAGTTTCACACCGAGGTTTTCCAGTCCGAGACCGTCCAGCGCCGGACGTCTGCCCACTGCCGCCAGCACCCGGTCCGTATTCCAGGTTTCATCCCCGCATCCCACGGTCAGTCTGCCGTCCTTCTCACCCACAATTTCAGCCGATCCGATCCGGATACTCATTTTTTGTGACAGACTTTGAAATGCATATTTCTGAATATCCGGGTCCGTCAATCCGCCGATGGCTTTGCTCTGTGTGATACATGTCACGTCAATCCCTATCCGGCTGAGGGCCTGGGCCATTTCCACACCGACAGGGCCAAGCCCGAATACGGCCACACTGCGCGGAAGTGTTTCAAGTTCAAACAGCCGGTCTGTATCCGTCAGATATTCGGCATATTTCCGCCATGATTCCGGAATGACGGGTTTGGAACCTGTGGCAATGATAATCTTATCCGCATGAAGGGTCTCATCTCCGAGATCAAGGGTGTTTGGGTCAATGAAGCGGGCATGTTTTTGTATCAGGTGGTCGCGCCACGGCTGCATACCCCTTTCCACACCTGCAACGAAACGGTCCCTGAGATGGCGGACATGGTGCATAATTTTTGCAGAATCCGGCAGGGGCGGTTTGGTATTTTCAGGATGGAAGGATGCAAGCTCCTGACCGGAATGATACGCATTTGCAATGGCGATCAAAGATTTGGAGGGCATGCATCCGACCCGGGCGCAGGTTGTTCCCAGTGTGCCGCCGTCAATCACCACATAATTATCCGTGTGTTTGGCGACCTCCGCCCTGGCGGTCAGACCGGCTGTGCCGGCACCGATGATTGCCGCGTCATATGTTTTTGTCATGGTTTTCCTCCTATGATTCCAAATCATTTTTCATCCGGTCAAATTCCTCTTTATTGATTTCACCGTTTGCATAACGCCGGTTCAGAATATCCGAAGGCGTTTCAATGAGCGAACCATCGGAGCCTTTTGATTTTGAAATCCGAAACAAAAAATAAATGCCGATACCGGCCAAAATCAGAACGATTAACCACATAAACCCTCCTCCATAAGCGCATCCCATTCTATTGCCCCCGTTGCCCATAAAACTGCCCGGTCCCTGCGCACAGGCAGCAAAAACCGGAGCAGTAAAAACTGCCAATACAGAGAATATTCTTTTAACAAACATTTCCTTTAGCTCCTTACCTTTGAGAATTTCCAACAAATAAACTACTACTCTGTCAAAGTTAAACTGATGGGTAAAAACGGGTGATCCGCATTCTGCGGCACGCACGGTTTTCAAAACCGTGTTACAGCAGACTTTATCGGAAATAAAAAAATGACAGAAAAATTTACCGCAAAGACGCAGAGGACGCAAAGATGCAAAGGTTTTTCTTTGCGTCCCCTGCGTCTTTGCGGTGAAAACCTTATTTCCGAAAATGTTTGATATAACCCGTCAGATAAATGTTGACAGAACACTACTACACTCAGTAGATCGAAAAATTTTCCGCAGACCGGTTTCAGAACGGTTCCCGGAGTGCAAAAATTGTATTTTTGCATGAATGCCCGGCAGAAAACGCTCCGTTTTACCCATGTTCAGCGGTGCAAAAATACAATTTCTGCACTCCTCCGGAAAGTTTTCGATCTACTGACACTGTTTCACAAATTTGTACACAGTTGATGATGTGTATTCGGTGCAGAGACAGGGCATGCCCTGTCTCTACGGGTGTGTACGAACTTATGATTTGGTGTACTACCCGTTTTTCGGCCTGAATGTCGGGTTACGTTTCGTTAACCCGACCTAGTGTTCCGTCAGGGTTTAAATGACGGGTTGAATTTTTTGTAGGGTGGGCACATGTTTTTCCGTGCCCACCTGAATCGGTGGGCAGCGCTGCGCTTTTGCCCACCCTACAAAAAAATTCAATATGTTACATACCCGTCAGATTAACCTTGACAGAGCACTACTTTGGGTAGATTATTTTTATCGAAGTCCCTTATTGAATCAAAAATGTTCTTCAGCTTCTTTTCGATTGCGGAAGCAATCTGCTCCAATTCGTTTGTAACTTTATCCGGTGTTTCTTCAGACGAAATGTCAATTTCTTTTGTAAAACGCTTCAAATCTTAATTTTGCGCAACCGCAGCGCATTGCCGATAACCGACACGGAACTGAAACTCATGGCCGCAGCCGCGATCATCGGGCTCAACAGCAGGCCGAAAGCCGGATACAGCACACCGGCTGCAATCGGCACCCCCACCGAGTTATATACAAAAGCAAAAAACAGATTCTGTTTGATGTTGCGCATGGTTGCACTGCTCAACAGGCGCGCGCGCACAATGCCCCTGAGATCTCCCTTGACCAGGGTGACACCCGCGCTTTCCATGGCAATATCGGTGCCGGTGCCCATGGCAATACCGACATGCGCCTGGGACAGAGCAGGTGCGTCGTTTATGCCGTCTCCGGCCATGGCCACAATCCGGCCGGCATCCTGAAACTTCTTGACCGCTTCGGCTTTCTGGCCCGGCAGCACTTCGGCCACCACCTCATCCAGATTGAGTTTTTCAGCCACTGCCCGGGCAGTGGTCTCACTGTCACCGGTCAGCATGACAATGCGGATATTGTCCTGATGAAGCAGTTTGATAGCCTCTGCCGTTGTTTTCTTGATCGGATCGGCCACCCCGATCAGACCTGCAGGATTCCCATCAACTCCGACAAACATGACGGTCTGACCATCCTTGCGCATGGCTTCGGCTTTGGGAACAAGTTCCCGCACATCTATCTTCAATTCCTCAAAAAGTCTGATATTGCCGAAGACGATCTGTTTGCCATCCACGCTGCCCTTGACACCTTTGCCCGTCTTCGATTCAAAATCAACAGCTTCTACCAGGTCAATCCCTCTTTCTCCAGCGCCATTCACGACGGCCGCGGCCAAGGGATGTTCACTCCCTTTCTCAAGACTCGCGGCCAGACGCAGCATTTCCGTTTCATCGCCGCCGTCAACTGCACTGACAGCAACGACCCTGGGCCTGCCTTCGGTGAGTGTTCCGGTTTTATCCACAACCAGGGTGTCGATTTTCCGCATGACTTCAATGGCCTCGGCATTTCTGAACAGGATTCCCATGGAGGCCCCCCTGCCGGTAGCCACCATGATGGACATGGGGGTAGCCAGACCAAGGGCGCAGGGGCAGGCAATGATGAGCACGGCTACCGCATTGATCAAAGCGTGCGCCATTTTCGGGTCAGGGCCGAAAATACTCCACACAATAAATGTAATGATGGCTGAGCCGACTACTGCCGGTACAAAATAACCGGCCACCACATCGGCAACTTTCTGGATGGGAGCGCGGCTCCGTTGGGCCTTGGAAACCAGGTGGACGATCTGAGCCAGCAGGGTCTCGGCCCCTACCCGTTTGGCTTCCATGATCATCGTTCCCGTACTGTTGACCGTTGCCCCGATTAATTTGTCACCCTTATTTTTCTCCACAGGCATGGACTCACCGGTCACCATTGACTCGTCAATTGAGCTTTTCCCCTCCACAACGACTCCGTCAACCGGCACTTTCTCGCCCGGCCGAACCCGCAGCTTATTGCCGGACTGCACATGTTCGAGTGGAATATCTTCTTCAGCACCATCATCCCGGATTATTCTGGCGGTTTTCGGAGCCAGCTCCAGCAGGGCCCTGATGGCTGAGCTGGTCTGGCTGCGGGCCTTCAATTCCAATACCTGCCCCAGCAGAATCAGGGTAACGATGACGGCAGCGGCTTCAAAATAAACAGCCACATCGCCCTCTTTTCCTCTGAAGGAAGCCGGGAATATTTCCGGGAATATTGCAGCGATCAGACTGTAGATGTAAGCAACCGACACACCCAGTCCGATCAGGGTGAACATATTGAGATTCCTGGATACGACGGACTGCCAGCCCCGCACCAGAAACGGCAGGCCGCACCAGAACACAACCGGTGTTGCCAATAAAAGTTCGATCCAGACAAGGACATTTTTCGAGACGATCCGTGCCAATGGGTTACCGGGAATCATGTCGCCCATGGCCAAAATAAAAACCGGAAGCGTAAGAATCAGGCTGACCCGGAAGCGACGGCGCATGTCGGCCAGTTCCGGGTTTTCTTCTTCCTGACCCGTCTCACCTTTTGATTCCAGGGCCATGCCGCACTTTGGACAACTGCCGGGCAGATCCTGTAAAACCTCCGGATGCATGGGGCAGGTCCATTGTTTGCTGACAGACATCTCCGGGGTTTCAGCTTCCAAAGCCATACCGCATTTCGGACAGCTTCCCGGCCCGGCCTGCTTCACTTCCGGGTGCATGGGACAGGTGAAAAGATCAGGCCCTTTCCGCGGAGCATGAAGTTCCGGTTCATCACTTTTTGCTGCCTGTTCATGTTTTGCACGGTAATCTGAGGGATTTTCCTGAAATTTTGTCAGACAGTGTTTGCTGCAGAAATAGATTTTTCCTCCCTCATATTCGGTATGATGGGGGCTGTCCCTGCCGACATCCATGCCGCAGACCGGGTCTTTCAGAACTTTTCCCTCTGCCGCTTTATCCGGATGAGGTGTTTGATCGTGGGTATCGTGGGTATGATGCCCGTGATCCTGATTCATGTTCGGCTTTCCATTCATAATAAATTTCATTGATCACTTCTCCGTTTACATAAAACCATTGAGCAAATTCGATTGATTCTGTTTTTCCCCGATGATTCAGCAGGGAGCCATAGCACCTTTCGGCTATGGCCTCCATAAGTATCAGTTCCGGCACATTGGATGCTGTAATGCCAGCGACATGTTTTCCCTGGAAGCGGACGGCCTCCCAATTCTTTTACATCATCTCAATATTGGAACGGAGTTGAGCAACCTGAATTCCCAGACCGATACATTGTTTGCCGTCTATACACAATTCAGCATCTTCAGGTTCACAACCCGGCGCGTTCCGGCCGGTATGATTTCTGTTCAATTATTTGAAATACTCCCGGACTTTCGCCGCAATCTGGGGGTCTGTCATCTGATCAGATGTTTCCACAGTCCGGATGAGGTTATCAGGATGGGTATCTTCCAAACGTTTCTTCAGCTCCCCTTTTGCCTCTCCGGGACCAAAAAGAAAAATGGAATCGGCATCACGAAGAACCGAAATGACCTCATCGTAGTAGAGCCTGAGCTGGTCGGCAAATTTTATATCCTGTCTGCCATCGGCCTGAACCTTTTGAGATTCATATGGGGTGGTCGAACGTACCCCGTCAGACCGTCCGGGCTGTTTTTCTGCCTTTGATTTGATAACCCTTGTTTCCTCCCCACTGCCCGAAACTGTCACAATTACTGCCTTGCGATGATCTATCCACAACCCCATGTTTGTTTTCATATATTTCCCCTTTCCGGAAACTGCTTTCTCCGGCAGACGGATGCCGGATTGCTGTAAAGTACCTTCATATCTGCCGTCACACTGCCCCCGTCAGGGAGGAGTCAGAAGACTTTCCCTTCAATCCCTGAATATTATAAACGCAATATCTGTGCCGGGTTTCCAATATTCTGGCTGTATCATCCATCATACTGATTTATAAAAATAACTTCTTTGAAAATTACTGTCAGTTCAATAATTTGCAGCCATATAAAAGGTCATATTTGCCTGAAAGGTCAAATATGACCTTTGTTATATCACTCAGAACAGGCCACATATGAGATTCAGGAGCAGGTTTAAGGATATTTCCAAATATGAATGTGCCGCTTCCGGAGGAGTCACAAACTGAAAATCTGTGACCGGGCTGCCATCTGTCAGATACTGCCAAACTTTCAGTTTGGCAGTCCTTTGGTATATTTTTTTTCCACTGTACAGGACAAAATGTATTTGCAATTTAAAAAAAAATATTTAATACCAAACAGTTAAATCATACCATTACTCAGAAGATTTGATATTGCAGCCACGAATTACAGTTTGTGCGATTCGTGCGGATTCGTGTCATTCGTGGCTGATTTTAATAATATTTCGTGCAGAGATTCATACAGAATCCAACCCCTCACTTTTCTGCTGATAAAAATGAATATGATAAGTGAATACGGACTGATCCGTGGCAAGGGATAATCCGGCCCAGTTGAGGTCCCTGCCGACTTCCCGGCCTGCCGCGATCTGAGAGCATGGCGGATCAGGATGATCCGGAAGTGACAGAAAAAATCCGATATGAAGGCCCGGATTTTCAACGGCTGTTTCAGCGGAACATGGCTGCCAGGGGAGAAAATTGCTGCCGTCCCGGATATTCCGTCCGGATTCCGTCCGCTTAATCAGGCGGGAAAAACCGATTCCCGGAACCTCGTTTAAAAGAATCAACTGATCCGAATTTTTCAGAGACGGACCCTTTACACTGATTTTCAGTTGAAGACTCTCTGCCTGGTACAGAACCCGGCAGTATCCGTAACTTTTGCCCGGTTTCATGGTGCTGCGGATCCGCATAATCTGAAAAACTGCATTCCGCATTTTTAAACCGGATAACTGAAATTCAGGTCGGTTCATATAAAAACGGACTGTTTTTTCCATGCATCTCCTGAAACAGGGAGGGGCTGCAAAGCCTGATATCTTCCATATATTGATCAGGTTTAAGTGATAAACGGCTTCGATGATTCCGGGTTCACATAATTTTGAAGAAACAGGAGACGGGAATATTGTCAGGTTTTCTGTTTTCAGTACAGGCAGTCCGAATCCTGCGGATTCTCCGGCAAATACATCCTCCTGATGACAAAGGATAAGGCCCTTTGCCATTTCTTTGGTTTTACCTTCTCCGGCTGAAGAAGTGTATATCAGGGACAGATTTTCAGAAAGCGGCAGCAGCAAAAAATGACCTCATAAGTTTATTTCCCGGTTAAGATTTTTCCGGCCTGAACGTCCATTGTTTTCACTTTGGCGTGTCCGGCATCAAACTGCTTATAAACACTGTCAATACGATTTTTCAGATAGTCTTCGTCAAAATCGGATTGAAAGACCATCCGGTTTTCATTTTCATATTGCCAGTCCAGATTCCTGTTCACATGCATCACGCGGTTATATAAACGTGTTCCCGGAAGCGGGAAGGGAATGGTAAAGGAAATTTCATCCAGCGGCAGGGAAAGCGCCCATTGAAATGTTTTTTCAATGGTATCATATGTTTCGCCCGGATATCCCACCATGAAAAATCCCGCGGTACGGATATCGCTTTGGGCAAACCGTTCGATGGTTTTTTCCGCCACATCCGTTGTGGTCTTTTTATTCATTAATGTAAGGACCTCATTGCTGCCGGATTCCAGGCCGAAAAAAACCTTCCTGCATCCGGAAGCCTGCCAGATATCAATATCGGACTGGGAAATCCGGTCCACCCGTGAGAGGCAGAACCATTTCATGTCCAACTTTTCTGAAATCAGCCGGTGGCAAAAACAGCGCGTATGCTCCGGATCAAGACTGAAACAGTCGTCGGCTATCCATAGCCCCTTGTATCCCTTGTCTTTAATATCCCTGATTTCTTCAAATATCCTGTCCATACTGCGCCGTCTGAGTCTGTTTCCGAAAACAGGTTTTGAACAAAAGTCACAGTCAAAAGGACATCCATAGCTCGTCATGATCCCGGCCAGTGAGAATTCTTCCCGGTCCAGCCAGAACTGCTGATATTTTGAATGATCGTAATCGCTGCGGTCAGGAATGGGGAGACGGTCAAGGGATTTTTCATCGGATGGCCGGGGATCGCTTTTGACTGCTGTGCCCTCATGGGGATTATCAAAATAGATTCCGGGATATTTTTCCGGATCTTTTACAAACAGGGAAAGACTGCCAGGGGAACTGCCGGATTCAATATAGTCAAGGCAAAAGCGGGGAAAGGAGACATCTGCCTCACCGCAGAACACCGCATCAAACCGGGCGGAAAACTGATCGGGCTTTAAGGTGGGCAGCGGACCGCCGCATACCAGCAGGGTCTCCGGGAGAAGCTCCCGGATATTTCCGGCCAGCGCCATTGCATTTTCCGACATGGAGAGCATTGCATACATTCCCACGATCCGGGGCCGGGCATGGACTATTTTTGAAATGACCGCCTCACGATGGTCAAACGTGCAGTCAATGACCTGCGTGACCAGGCCGCAAGCCCGCAAAATAGCCGCCAACTGGGCAATGCCGAGGGGATGAAAAAGCATGGCTTTGGGTGCATGGGTATAAAAATAGGGGTATATCAGTAAAACATCGGTCGGCGGGTCTTGTTCCCTGCCATGTTTTTCCTTTGCGGCATCAGGGGTGTTTTTCACATCGTAAGTCTGCATAAAAATTCCTCATTGCTATATCGTTTTCAATGCGTTCAGGCCGGTTGGGAAAGATTGGGAAATGCGGTTCAGCCATCCTTTTCCGGCCCCCTGTCAAATTCTATGATTCCGGCAAAGTCCCGATCCGGCCCTTTGCTGACCCGGTGATACAGGGGACTCTCTTTCCCGACCCGTCCCCCCATGTCATAGGTGAATTCGGAGACGGCCACATGGCGAATCCAGTATCCGGTCAGCACCGATCCCGTACCGTTGTAGCAGGAGTGAAAATGCACAAATTCTTCTTCCGGCTCCGGTCGCGTGCGGAGCCAGTCTTCGGGTGATTTATCAAAAAATACCGGGTTGATCCTGTCTCCTGCGGGGATGACAGCATCGGTCCGGGGCAGCGTTGTCCGCACCGCTGTTCCTTCATACAGTTTGGCACCGTCGGGCATGTCCGAACTGTAAAAGCGGTTTTCGTTGAAACACACGAACCGCAGACGGCTCAGATCCCCGGGGTCATCGGGCCGGAAATAATAACCCGCGAAAGGGCCGAACCCGATCAACCTGCCGTCATGCACCTGCTCCAGCCGGGCCATATACCCGTGAGGGATGGTAACATGGCCATCCGAAGACCCATCGCTTCCCTTATCTGACCGGCACCCGGACATGACCGCACATGCACAGATCAAAAGGAGACTGAAACCCGTGCGACCGATGAAAAACCGCTCTGTTTTGCTGTGCTTTTGTGTCATTTCCTGCCTCCTGTGTGAATCGGTCACTAATTGAAAATACATGAGCGGTTTCCCCTATTGATCGGGATTCTTCTGTCCATGGCCTGCCAGCAGAAGGAACAGATAACCGCCTATTGCAGCGATGAGCGAAGCCGAGATCACGCCGATTTTGGCTTCCTCGGCCAGTACTTTGTCGGTAAAAGCCAGCCCGGTGATAAACAGGGCCACTGTGAATCCCACGCCGCCGATCAGTCCCGTGCCCATAATGTGACGCCAGGCCACGCCCCGGGGCAGCACCGCCCAGCCCAGCCGCACGGCCAGCCAGGCAAAACCGGTTACTCCCACCATTTTGCCGACAATCAGACCCAGCATCACTCCCAGCGTCACCGGACTTGCGAAGGCCTGCCGGATGAACTCCCCGGAAACCGCCACACCTGCATTCATCAGGGCAAAGACCGGCAGAATCAGGAAACTTACCCAGGGATGAACTGTGCGCTCCAGCCGGGCGAGCGGAGATTCTGTCTGGCGTGCCAGTTCCTCAATACGGCCGAGCAGAACTTCGCTCCGCTCCGACTCCTCACTGTCCATTGATTCACAGACATTCGGCAGCGTAAACTGCACGGTCTCGATGAACGTGCTCCTGCACCCCGGAGACTTCGCGGGAGTCACGGCCCCGAGAATCACACCCGCGATGGTGGGGTGTACACCTGATTTGAGAATTGCCACCCAGAAAATCACCGCGGGAAGCGCGTAGGACAGTGCCAGGCGAAAACCCAGCCGGTGCATCATGAGTATCAGTCCCAGAACTGCTGCCGCCACACCCATTGCCGGTGCAGAGAAATTCGCAGTGTAGTTGATTGCAATCACCAGAATCGAGCCGACATCATCTGTGATGGCAAACGTGAGCAGGAACATCCGCAGATACGGGGGCACACGACTGCCGAGCAGCGCGAGAATGGCGATGGTGAAGGCAATATCCGTGGCCATGGGAATGCCCCATCCGGCAGCCCCCTTTCCACCCGCGTTAAGAACAAGGTAAAGCCCGGCCGGGAGAATCATTCCGCCCAGGGCTGCCGCCACGGGCAGGGCCGCCCTGCGCGCTTCGGACAGGTCCCCGTGGATCAGTTCGCGTTTGATCTCCAGGGCCACAACAAAAAAGAAAACAGACATCAGACCGTCATTAATCCAATGCTGTAAATTCATGGCAATGGCGTAAGTGCCGATCTGAATGGTGAGCGGCAGATCGCACAGGGCAAAATACGAGCGGCTCCACGGTGAGTTGGCCCAGATCAGGGCCGTGATGGCGCAGACGATAAGCAGCGCGCCGCTGATGGTCTCATTGTGGATGAACTTCTCGGCCGGGAGCATCACCTGCCGGTTAACAGTTGAGTTTTCCGCGCGGATCTGATGCATTCCGTGTGTGCGCGGAGGGCCGTATATTTTTGATGTTTCCGACTGTTTCATGGCTGAACCTGCGGTTCCCTTTATCCGTTTTCAGTTATCTGTTTTCAGTTTTCTGTCTGTTGCTTCGCTCACACGCTCCGGGCAGTTTTCAAATCCTGCCGGGCCGCGCGGTGCCCCCACGGTGTGTTCGGTCAATTCTGCGCAGCCGGGCCAATCATGCCCGATGCCTGAATGGACTTTCTCCTGGCACCAATGGTGCAGTTTTTTTATCATTCCCGTTTACCCCTCTCTTTTGCAACGGTATCGGGTTTCGGTTTGGACTCGGGAGAAATTGCATTGTCCGGTGGCATTTCGTTCACTGAACAATCCAAAAAAAAGATTCGCAAGCAAAATGACTGCACCAAGCAGCAGTCCGCATATGCCGATATAACTGGGCATCACCGCAAGCGGATATGAATGTATCGCATTTCTGCCCACAGAAGCTGACAGGATAAACATCACAAGCCAGGCGAACGAATAAAGACTGCCAAGTCCGATAAATACTACTGTGACGGCTTTGAATCTTTTCTTAAGGTCGGATGCCGAAACAAGCAGCAGTAAGCCAATGGAGAAAGCGGCTATTCCTGTGGCATGAAAATGCGCCCTCCGGGCATAGCGCGATATCCTGTCAGGGCTCTTTGCATCATGAAGTTCCGGGTGCGCAGCCATCCCCCGTGCAATATACGTTTTAAAAAAAGACTCGCTGGTCCCAAAGGTAATACCAAAACCAATGCCAAAGAGCAGACCAAACATTACCAAAGCAAGACCGATTTTTACATTTGTAAGGTTGTTCATCATGGATTCCTCCTGACATAAAATTCAGTGACGTGCCTAAGTCCTCCACTGCAATGACTGATTGGCTGTTTTTTTGCAAAGGGTGATTTTTTTTTTGCTCCATTCCATACCTGTCTGCTTATTTCCCATGCTTTACCGTCAGAAGTGCTAAGCGGATTTTTTTCACCGCTCTCTTCTCATTCCGAATAAATCTGATGTCGTGTGCCAGTACCCGCACGGACACGGATACGGACGGGTGCCGAATATTGCCGCAGCATACAGTGCCTCCGTCTCAGACCGGTACCTGGCTTTAATATCACAGTTACGGGTTGAATTTTTACGCCGGGACTCTTTGATTTTCTGCAGTCGCCGGGACTTTGCCTTGTGAAAACAGTTTTTCATATTTCCTCCTGTAACCCGGAATACCCGACTCCGCTTCAGATAAAGAAACGGTTGCGGAAACCGGGGCAGAATCACCTCCCCGCTATCCGGAATTTTTCATTGCCCGAATGTATAGAAAACCCCCTCCGGGAGAGGGAGAAAACAAATGTCTGTTACAAAATACGCCAGGATTCGGACTGCCGTCATCCGGAATGCTTTTCCCGGAGAACCTTTCGGGCCATATTGTCCAGATCCGCGTCCGTTACAGTGGGAAGAAAGCGTTTACGGTAAAGTTCATCGTGCAGGATATCCGCAATGGCAACCAGAGGGGCCGCAAGCAGAACACCCAGCACACCGAAGGCCGCCACACATAAGAGCATCGAAAATATCAATGCCATCGGATGCAGTTTCATGCTGCGCGCCATGATAAAGGGCTGAATCACATTGCCTTCCAAAGATTGGACAGCGAAATAGGCCAGCAGCACCCACAGCGGGGTTAGCCCTCCTATGCCAAGAGCCAGCAGCAGCGCAGGCACTGCACTGAGGATCGGGCCCATAAAGGGAACAGATGCCATGACACCCGCGATCAGCCCTAAAATCAGCGCGTCAATCAATCCGAAGATCGGCCACATGAACAGAACAACAAGCAGTCCGATCACCAGCATACCGAGCAGCATGGCTCCGGCCCACCCGGGCACAAATCTTCCAATGCGCTGCATAATGGTCAGTGCCCGGTCGTGGCAATGCTCCGGCACCAGGGAAAACATGGCCCCAAAGATCGGCCGGGGATTCATGAGGGTAAAGATCACGCCGAAGAAAACGGTCACCAGCACAACCAGTATCTGAGCACCGTTGAAGGCCACCGCAGTGAAACTGCCGACAACCCCCCGGAACATCCCGCTCAGACTGGAACGAAGTGATTCCGATTCTCTTGACGGCAGGGACGGAGCCGGTTCTGTGGTTTTTCTTGAGACTTCGGACACTCCTGCGGATGCTTCTGCGGACGATTCGGTCAGTGTGGCATCCCTTGCAATTTCCGTGGAGACTTCCGCCTGAAGTTTTTCCTCGGAGATTACAGCCTGCTGCTCCATTTTGATCAGGGGCTTTTGGAGCCGTTCCCAGTAAGCGGGCAACTGCTGTGAGAGGTTGGTGAGGGAAGTCTTCATTGGCCCGAAGGAGGCCCAGCCCGTCAGGGAAATGAAAATGATTATCGCCACCGTCACCAGTCCGGTTGCACCTTTTCTTCCCCCGGTCCATGTCCGTACCCTGGAAATCACCGGATTGACTGCGAGCGTAATCAGCACAATGAGCAGAAATGACAGCAGAATGGGAGACAGAAGCATGAACGATTGGATGAAAACGAACAGGATCGCTCCCAGGATCACAGAGAAATAAATCCGGCCCGGGTTCGTCTCCGGTTTGGGATTGTCCGGCATTATCATTTCCCCTCCTGTAATCGTCCGTACAGAACAGTCACTCCCCCCGTTTGCGCCCATGCCATGTGACAGGCCATGCCCTGAACTTTGTACGGGTTGAGGGATGGGATTTCCAGGCTGAAGGGCATGATATTCATATTTTTCCTCCTTTCCCCTGTGATGTCCGGTTCATCCGGTAAGATACATACAATGATCTTAATTTTTTCCTGCATTGTGAGGCAGGTCTTCTGATGTCTGATGCAATGATTCTGATCTGATATTCAGCTTACGCATCCGGGCGCGCAATGTGCTGCGGTTGAGACCGAGTATTTCAGCCGCACTGTCTTTGCCGCTTACCTTCCCTTCAACCTGTTTCAGCACCCGGATAATATATTCACGTTCAACATATTCCAGGGTCTGATCTGTTCTTCCTGCATCCCTGTGCGGTTTTTTCAGTTCATCCATCAGACGCAGTTTAGGACCGGATGAGCAGATTACCGCACGTTCAAGAACATTTTCCAGTTCCCGGATGTTGCCGGGCCAATGATATTTCTGCAGCCTGTCCATAACACCTACCGGGATCATCTCAATGGTTTTGCCCATTCTTTTTGAAATTTTGTCAACATAAAAACTGACAAGCAGGGGAATGTCATCTATGCGATCCACGAGGGGCGGCATTGTGATGGGAAAAACATTCAGCCGGTACCATAAATCCTCACGGAATCTGCCTTTGCGGACCTCTTCTTCCAGATTGCGGTTGGTGGCGGCAATAATCCGGACATTGACTTTTATTGTGACCGAACTTCCCAGACGTTCAAACTCACCGCTCTGTATTACCTGCAGCAGTTTGGGCTGCAGCGCCAGCGGAAGTTCACCGATCTCATCCAGAAAAAGGGTGGAATCGTTGGCAACCTCAAATCTCCCCAGACGTTTGGAATGCGCACTGGTGAAAGCCCCTTTTTCGTGGCCGAAGAGTTCGCTTTCAATAAGGTTTGAAGGCAGTGCGGCACAGTTCATTTTTACCAGTGTCCGGTCTTTGCGCAGGCTCATACTGTGAATCGCCCGCGATACCAGTTCTTTGCCGGTTCCGGTTTCACCGAGAATCAGAACATTTGTATCCATGCCTGCGATCTGTTCCATCTTATAAAAAACATAGTTGATTGCATCACTCCCGCCGATAATGTTCTTATAATTGTTTTCCTGGGTGATTTCTTCCTGAAGATATATTTTCTCGGCTTCGAGCTGTTCTTTTAAATTAATAATTTCAAGAAGGGAGTTTTCCGCATCCTCCTTTGCAGCCAGGAGTTCTGCCGTCCGCGCTTCAACCATTTCCTCAAGATTTCTTTTGTAATATTCACGCTCGGTCACATCCTCAATCGCCAAAAGAATCCATTCGGTCCGATCCGGTCCGTTATTAATCCGTCTGGCGTTTAAATGCATTATTTTCAGGCCGATGGTTTCAAAATTATGTTCCACTTCAAAATCATTGAATACGGAATTTTCAGGGAGGATGTCTTCTATCAGTTCTCTGAGTTTAGGGATGTTCCACTGCCGGTTGCCCAGCTCATAGATTACTGTCCCTTCGGTCTCATCCGGGCTGACATTGAAAGTACGGTAAAAAGAATGATTGGCTTTTACGACCTTCAGATCAGAATCAAGCACCACCAGGGATTCACGAATCGAATCCATGAAGTTGCCGAAATTTTCAATAAAAGTATGCAGCATTTGTTACTCTCTCTCCTGAGTTATTCACAAATCAGTTTTTTACAGTAAATACAGGAAGGCACAAAAACTGAGTTTTGCAGCCGTATTTTCTTATAAGCAAATTAATCAGCAGTTTATCTGTCAGGGACTAAAACGTGTGAATAATGCAGGTTCTCACAGTTATTGAATTTTCTGTTTCATTTTTCCGCCCTTTTCCGGCTCCCGCGACCGGCAGCACTTTGGAAAACAGATTTTCAAAGCTGACAGAGCATCCGTCCGTATTCCTTTTATCAGCCTCCCGCGGAACTTTCGCTTCCATAAGGAAATTTCCCGATCTTCTTTCCGGGAAATTTTTGCCGTCATTCCGGGGCTGCCGCGAGCATTTCCCTGAGTTCATCTCCGTGTACACTTTCTTTTTCCGAAAGAAGACGGGCCAGATCATCCAGAACAGCTCTCCGCTCCGAAAGGATATTGCGCACCCGCTGATGGGCCTCCTCAACAAAGCGGGCAACCTCTTCGTCAATCTGCGCGGCTTTGGCCTCACTGTAATTTTTGGACGAGGAAAAATTTTCCGGGAGAAACATCGGCTGGCGGGGCCGTTCATAACTTACCAGTCCCAGACTGTCACTCATGCCGTATTCCGTGACCATGGAGCGGGCGATGTCCGAGGCCCGCTGCAAATCGTTCTGTGCCCCGGTTGAGACTTCGTTAAAAACCAGCTCTTCCGCGACCCTTCCGCCCAAAAGCACGGCCAGCCGGTCCAGCAGTTCCGAGCGTGTCATTAAATAGCGGTCTTCCGTGGGCTGCTGCTGGGTGTATCCCAGTGCCGCAATCCCGCGGGGGATGATGGAGATTTTGTGAACAGGATCGGCATGGTCAACAGACTCGGCCACAATGGCATGTCCGGACTCATGAAAGGTGACAATTTCTTTCTCCTGCGCATTCATCACCCGGTTCTTTTTCTGAAGACCGGCAACCACCCGGTCAATGGCCTCGTCAAAATCCGACAGTTCCACCGTTTCCTTATCGTTTCGGGCTGCCAGCAGTGCGGCCTCGTTGATGATATTGGCCAGGTCCGCTCCCACAAAACCGGGTGTGCGGCCCGCAATTTTCCGCAGATCCACTTCAGGCCCCAGGACCACATCCCTGGAATGAATTTTCAGAATGGCTTCCCGTCCGTTGATATCCGGACGGTCCACCAGAACCTGCCGGTCAAAGCGTCCCGGGCGCAGCAGTGCGGGATCCAGAATTTCCGGACGGTTGCTGGCGGCCATAATGATGACCCCTTTATTGGTCTCAAATCCGTCCATCTCCACCAGAAGCTGATTCAGTGTCTGCTCCCGCTCGTCATGTCCGCCCATCATATTCATCCCGCGGGCTTTTCCCAGTGCATCCAGTTCATCTATAAAAATGATGCAGGGGGCCCGGGCCGCTGCCTGGGAGAAAAGATCACGCACACGGGCCGCGCCCACACCCACAAACATCTCCACAAACTCGGACCCGCTGATGCTGAAAAAAGGCACTTTGGCCTCTCCGGCCACAGCCCTGGCCAGAAGGGTTTTGCCGGTTCCCGGAGGGCCGACCAGAAGCACCCCTTTGGGTATCCTTCCTCCCAGCTTCTGAGATTTTTCCGGGTTGCTCAGAAATTCAACCACTTCCTGAAGTTCTTCTATTGCCTCATCAATTCCGGCTGCATCCGCAAAGGACGTTTTTATGTCGCTTTCGGCAAAAATTTTGGCTTTGCTTTTGCTGAAAGACATAACCCCCATTCCCGACCCCATCTTTTTCATGGCAAAGATCCAGAGCAGGAAAAAAATGCCCATATAGAACAGTGTGGAGAAAATACCGCTCCAGAATCGGTTCTCATAGTGACCGGTGTAGACGATCATGTGTTCATCCAGTTCTTTGACCAGTCCGGGATCATTCACGCGGACGGTTGTAAACTCCGGGCCTGACGATCCTGTCAGGGTTCCGCTGATATTTTCAGGACCGATGGTCAGTTTGGCCACCCTTCCTTCAGTGATGTATTGTTTAAACTGACTGTAGGGAATGGTTTCCTTTTTTGCAGAAAAAAAGAAGGGCTGCAGATAAGAAAAAAAAAGCATGGCCAGCAGCAGGTACCAGATGCTGAAACGTTCCACGGGGGGGCCTGTCTTCCCGTTTTTTCGGAGGGGACCCCTGCGGGACAGGGATTGAAGGCTGTCTTTTACGTTTTGCAGCGGTTTATTTTTCAGATCAGATGACATTTTTCCATTCCTCATTTATGACTCAGACACAGCGCTGTTAGGGATCGTAAAAGTCGGGAAAGAAATAACTTCCCTTTTTGATAATGTCGTAAACGCTGTCAGTCCAAGGCATCAGATTAAAAAAAGTCCAAGTTGTATTTTTTACTGAACAGAAGTATTCGCTTTAACTATTTAAAATATTTTATTTTACCTGAATAAATATCAGCCGGGTGCCATTTTTGAGTAAATAATTATCTTACCTGAATTATTCACAAATCAGTTTTTTACAGTAAATACAGGAAGGCACAGAAAACTGAGTTTTTACGCCGTGTTTTTGTATAAGCAAATTAATCAGCAACTTATCTGCTATGGACTAAAACGTGTGAATAATGCAGGCTTAGACCTAAACTGAGGGGTTTTTTTCAGATAAACCGGCTGAATGTCCGATAAGCGGAACTTTGCCTGTTTTATGCTTTTCACCCGGCGGGTGAAAAGCATAAAACCGCTGAGCCCCTGATATTTCCGGCCGGAAATCATTTTCAGGTCTGAGAATCGCTCAATTCAGGTTAGACACTATAGCAGAACGGTTTAATCGAAAAATGCCAGAGCAATATCAGAGACCGCGTTGACCACGGGCCGGGCAAACCGGCCGGTGGTCAGGCGACGGGAGTTTGCGCCCAGAAGAAAGCCCAGTCCGACACCTATCCCTAATACGACAAAAATCGTCTTTCCCTGATTTCTGCTGCTGTAATTCCTGACATGCTCATAGGTTCCGCTTACTGTCCGTGCTGTTTTATCATAGGCATTACATACTGCATCCTCGGCCTTACCGAGAATCTCGGAGCCGCGTTCCATTGCGCTCTGATCAGCATCATTGCCGTTGCCGGATTCTTCTGCCATTTCCTGCTTGCCTGTCTCGTTTCTGTTCTTTTCGGTATCCATGATATCCTCCTGATAAAATATATATTAACTGTTAATTTTGACAGCCTGCCTATCTGTTCCCGTGCTGCGGCCTGAACTTTGTCCTGTCTGCTGTCGGGGGCCTGCTGCCACCGGCCGTATCTGTTGGAGCATCTGTTGGAGCACCTGTCGGAACCTCTGGCTGAACTGTCTTTTTCATCCAACCTGCGGCAGCCTTTGCGGCAATACCCAGCAGAGTTACCCGGATGAAACCGGGGCTGGCGGATCTGGCAGGCAGGCCGCGGAGTGAGCCCTGAACTTCCTCAGCAATGGAACCCATGATTCGCTCCATGGGAGTTCTTCGCGTTATGAACAACCCGGAGGCAAGCCAGCCAAGACCTGTGGCCGCACCTATGGCCAAATAGGGAGAATCCTTCACATATTCCCGCCAATCCAGTTTCTCTTTTATACGGTCTCCGATCTGACCGACTGTCCGGGAAATGCTCTCTTCTCCTTCGGCTATATCCTGACGGATATCTTTGCTGCTGCGCCCGGCATCCGTTTCCTTTGTGTTACTCAGATATTCTCTTTCCCCCATTCCCTGTCCTCCTTTTCATTCTGCATTGTCTTCTGCGCTGCCGGGATCGGTTTCTTCAACAGTCTGTAACCGATGAAGATAACGATGGCACCGATGAAGGTAAGTAATGCTCCTGTGACAAGCGCGGCATTGAGGGGGGACATATAAGAAGTGAGTCCGATGACCAGTGCGGCGCAAAGACACAGGAATGCGGCAAAACTGATGGCAGTTCCTGTCACAACTGTTAAGACTCCGCCGCGAACCTCCCTCACCTGTTCCCGGATTCCCCGGATCACGAGCTCAATTTCGCAGCGAACCACGGTGGCTGATTTGCTGGCAAGCTGTCCCAGCAGTTCAGTGAAGGATTCGCGTTGTGCTGCAGAGTCCCTGTTTTGCATTTTGCTGCTCATTGGAAGAAAACGCCTCCTTATCTGCGTCGAAATACAGAGCCGATAAGCAGGCCGACACCTCCTGCTATCAAAATGCTGTACCACGGGTTCTGCCCAATGTATTTCCGGATACCGGCATCTGTCTGCTCATAGTCAAACTCCCGGACATACCCGGCTGACTGATCCAACCACCCGGCTGCCTGCTTTCCGTACCTGGCCATGACGGACTGTGCGTCCTGAGCTGCCGCTTTTTCATACATAAGATCAGCAGCATTGTGCAGCCTGTCAGCAGTAATATTTCTGACATTATCGAAGTGGGCCGACCTGCCCGAACCTTGGAATTCTGCTGCTGTTTCTTCGGTTTTATCAACTGTTCTGTCGTATATTCCCACAGTTCACCTCTTAACGGGTTAAAAAAAACGATGATTGCCGTTACTGACGAAACCCCTCGGTCTTTTGCAGCCTGTGTGAAGCAGTTTTCGCCTGAATGACGGCATATTGGATTTTTTACGGGATCATCAGAATCTGCTATTTCTTCTTAAGCAGGGATGTGATGGAAACATCATCAATGGATTCGCCCGTGTCATCCGTCTGTTCCTGCTGAATGTAATTGCAATCTTTGTGCCGGATTTCCAATCGTCAGGCTGTAATCACTCATCATCATGATATGTAAGGGCAATGAGTTAAAAAAACATTTACGGGGCTGTCATGAACAGTTATGCAAAAAAGGTCATATTTGCCCACGGGTCATATATGACCTTTATTTTTAGGGCAGTGGCAAACCGCTTGATTTTTATAAGCACAGAGTTTCCACAGAGAAAAAAATCCTGAAAAAACCCTGTACCCTCTGTGTCTTCCCTTTGTTTTTTTGTCGTAAAGAACGCTGTTTCCTAATGACAGATCAGCGGATTTGCCCCACCGTCAGCACTCAGAGGAGTGCCAAACTCCTGCCGTGCTAAACTGTAAGTTCAGCACTCCAGTCTGTGCTAAACTGCAGCCGTGCTAAACTGTAAGTTCAGCACTCCAGTCTGTGCTAAACTGCAGCCGTGCTAAACTGTAAGTTCAGCACTCCAGTCTGTGCTAAACTGCAGCCGTGCTAAACTGTAAGTTCGGCACTCCGGAGGAAGGAAATACCGCCACGCTTAAAAAATATGCAGTTCGCATATTTTACGGTAGTGATGACCGTATATTGCCAGTGTTATCGCCACGGGTATCAGTCTGGGTCTGTAGATCAGCGTCCAGAACATCAGTTGCCAGTACTGAAAACGCTCCTTCCCCAAAATACCGATCCGGAAGGCGGCCCGAAAAAAGGAAAGGAATCGCTGAAAATTTATCGGCTGCCTGATTTCAGGTGCCTTTAATTCATTCAGCAGTGTTCTGACCCGCCGGTAGTAATTTCCGGGGGAATAGATCTGTCTCATAATTGTCTGATACCCTTCCAAAAGCCGGTCTATGCCCATTTGGGGAATAATATTGGTCGTTCCGTCAACATTATCTCCGGAAAAAGTGCTGACCACCCGGCTTTCCCGCTGCAACCGGTCAAAGAGACGCGTTCCCGGCGGGGCCTGGAGCATTCCGACCATTGCGGTGACGATTCCGCTCTTTTGAATGAAATCAATCTGACTTTGGAAAATGGAAGGTTTGTCGTTGTCAAAACCCACAATAAAACCGCCCATCACCTGCAGACCTGAACGGTGAATAATTTTTACACTTTCAAGAAGATCCCGGTTTTTATTCTGGGTTTTATGGCATTCTGTCAGACAGACATCGTCCGGCGATTCAATGCCGATAAAAACAGCATCAAAACCGGCTGTCACCATCATCTCCAGAAGTTCCGGGTCATCTGCCAGATTAATGGAGGCCTCTGTGAAAAAAACACAACCCTTTTTGTCTTTGCGCCATTCTATCAGGGCCGGAAGCAGATGCTTTTTAAGGTATCCCCTGTTTCCGATAAAATTGTCATCAACGAAAAATATACTGCTGCGCCAGCCTGATGCATAAATATGATCCAGCTCCGCTGTGATCTGCTGCGGTGTTTTCATACGGGTCTGGTGCCCGAATAAAGTTGTCACATTGCAGAATTCGCAGTTAAAGGGGCATCCCCTGGAAAACTGGATGTTCATGGATGCATACCGTTTCATCTTTACCAAATCCCACGAGGGCACAGGTGTGTCGCAAAGTTTGCAGAAGCCCGAAGCCCAGTAAACCTTTTTCAGACTGCCGCGTTGCAGATCAGACAGAAAGGCCGGTAAAGCAAGTTCCGCTTCCCCGAGTACAAGATGATCCACGTCTTTGAATTCATCCGGTTCAGAAGTAAAAAGAGGCCCTCCGGCAACAACTTTCAAATTCAAAGCTCTGCAGCGGGCAATGATTTGTCCGGCAGATTTCCGCTGAACCGCCATGCCTCCGACAAAGGCCATATCCGCCCATAAAAGATCTTTATCTGTAAGATTTTCCACATTCAGATCCACAAGACGTTTGGACCAGTCCTCCGGCAGCAGGGATGCAACAGTGATCAGACCCAGGGGAGGGAAAGCCGCTTTTTTTCCGATAAAACTCAACGCGAAAGTGAAAGACCAGAAGGTATCCGGAAATTTTGGATAAATAAGGAGAATGTTCATACCGGGAGGTTCCTTTCTGCATCAGCAGTTTAAAATCATGTTTTTTTTCCTGCCACGATCAGCATCACAATGCCGCCTGTGACTTCATCATCTC
>JAABRU010000076.1 GCA_011390755.1 Desulfobacteraceae bacterium
GAAATTACCCGTAAAAATTATATAAAAATTTACCAAATCATGAAATATCTGCATGAGGATATAAGCGATTTTCCGGACCCGGTGCCGGATTTATAATGGGCAATATCTTTGTTCAAAAGTGGGACACAACCGTTTTAACAGAAAATTAACCGGATTTTAATACAGAACTAACAAAGATAGGGTACTTTTATCCCGGTATGACAAGAGTCCGGTATTATATACGGAAATAAAATCAAACAGATAAAAAAGGAGAACCTGTATCCATGAAAAAGAAAATGAGTATGTTTGTGCTGGCCCTGTCACTGATTCTGGCAGGAGGAAATGTTTTCGGCTCACCGTCTTCGGAACCGGCAAAGGCAAAATATGTGTTTGTGTTTATCGGTGACGGCATGGGGGTGGCCCAGCGGAATGCGGCCGAGCTGTATCTGGCCGACAAGAGAGGGATCAGCAGACCCGAAGAGGCAAAACTGGTCATGAACACCTTTCCGGCCCAGGGAATGAATACCACCTATGATCTGAGCAGTGTGATTCCGGATTCCGCATCAACAGCTACGGCAATTGCCACAGGGAATAAAACCAAATCCGGTGTCATCGGTATGGATGCGGAGCAGAAAGTGTCTTATGAAAACATTGCGGAAAAAGCCAAAAAGAAAGGTTGGAAAGTGGGTATTGTTTCCTCTGTCTCGCTGGATCATGCCACACCTGCGGCCTTTTATGCCCATGTGCCGAGCCGCAAACAGATGTATGACATCAGTATGCAGTTGGCAAATTCCGGGTTTGATTATTTCGGGGGAGGTCAGATACTGCAAACCAAAGATAAAAAAGATGAGAGCAAACCCGATGCCGTGGAAACCGCAAAAAACAACGGTTATACGGTGACAACGGATCGTGCCGGATTTGAGAGCCTGAAAAAAGGAACGGCCAAAGTAATTGCCATGAACAAACTGGTGGATGAGGACAGGGCCATGTATTACGCACTGGATCAGGCAGGATCACAGGAATATATCGGTCTCCCGGAATTTGTAGCCAAAGGAATTGAACTTCTGGACAATCCCGACGGCTTTTTCATGATGGTGGAAGGCGGCAAGATTGACTGGGCCTGTCATGCCAATGATGCAGCGGCTTCCATTCACGATACCCTGGCTTTTGATGCGGCGGTTGCGGAAGCGGTGAAATTTTATGAAAAACATCCGCAGGAAACCCTGATTGTTGTCACCGGCGATCATGAAACCGGCGGAATGACCATCGGATTTGCCGGAACCCGGTATTCCTCCTTTGTGGACAAAATCAAGTACCAGAAGATGAGTTATATTGAATTCGGAAAACGTCTGGAGGAGTATAAAAAAGCCCATGTTTCGGATGCCAAATTTGAGGATGTTCTGCCCCTGATCAAAGAGGCCTTCGGTCTGTATGTGCTGCGCGCGGAGGAAAAAGCGGGTTTGGAGAAATCTGTGGCAGAGGGCAAAGCCGAAGGTGCTTCGGATGATGCCAAAAAAGCCGCCAAAGAGGCGGAAAAAACGCTGAAATACAGTATGGCCCTGACAGATACGGAAGTGCAGGTTCTAAAAGAAGCCTTCCTTCAGAGTGTGACAGGAGAAAAAGAACGGGCAAAAGACGATCAGACCTTTCTGCTGTACGGCGGATATGAACCCCTGGCCGTCAAACTGACCACAGTCCTCAACAACAAATCCGGTATTGCCTGGACATCCTATTCCCATACGGGTGTTCCGGTGCAGACCTCGGCCATCGGTGTCGGTGCGGATACTTTTAACGGATATTATGACCAGACCGATATTTACAGCAAAATGATGAAAATATCCGGTCTGACCGGCTGAAATATGTGATGCAGCAGGTTGGTTTGAAGTGCGAATCCCGGCAGACGCAGGATGCCGGGTTTCGTATCTCCGGGGTAAAAGCAGATGAGTCCCGAACTGAAAATCCGGGACATATAATACTATCATTTTTTATTCAGATTTTCAGGTGTTTATTATTCAGATGAGCGATATTGTGAAACTTGGATTTGACAAAGGGTTTACGGACAATCTTACCCATAAATATTTGAACCGCTTTGAGATTGCGAGAGTGACTGCTGTTCACAAAGACAGCTACATCATCAGTAATGGCATCAACGATGTGTATGCGGAACTGATTGGAAAGATGCTCTTTCATGCGGCATCTCCTCTCGACTATCCCGCAGTAGGGGATTGGGTATTGGCAACCTTCTATGACAACAATACCTTTTCGGTAATTCATGACATATTGCCGAGAAAAACAGTGCTGAAAAGAAAAACACCCGGAAAAAGAATTGATTATCAACTGATTGCCGCCAATATTGATACTGCTTTTATTGTTCAGTCTCTGGATGCCGACTTTAATCTCAGAAGACTTGAAAGATATCTGGTAATGGTGAAAGAGGGCAATATCCGGCCCGTCGTATTGCTGAGCAAGAGTGATCTGCTGAGCCCCGGTGAAATTGCAGGCAGGGTTGCAGAAATTCATAACATAATGCCCCTTTTGGAAGTGCATCCGTTCAGTAATCAGAATGAATCCGGAGTAAAATGTGTGAAAGACATTCTGATTCCGCAGCAAACCTATTGTCTGCTGGGATCTTCAGGGGTCGGAAAAACAAGTCTGTTAAACAATCTTATGGGTGAATCCGTATTTGCAACAGGGAGTGTCAGAGAAAAGGATTGCAGAGGCCGGCATGTTACAACGTACCGGCATCTGATCCGGCTGGATTGCGGAGCAATGCTGACAGACACTCCGGGAATGCGGGAACTCGGCAATTTTTCTGTTGAAACAGGAATGGATGAAACATTTACGGAAATTGCAGCATTTGCCGCACAGTGCAGATTTGATGACTGCAGACATATGAATGAAAAAGGCTGCGCTGTTTTACAGGCAGTGGAAAACGGGGATATCCCGGAGGAAAGATACCGGAATTATATAAAAATGAAAAAAGAATCCGTTTACAATGAAATGTCATACTCGGAAAAACGGCAAAAAGACAGACAGTTCGGAAAATTATGCAAGGCGGTAATGAAACATAAAAAAAACCGGAAATAGCACCCGGAAAACCGGATCGGAAAAACGGCATCCTGCCCTTTTGCTGGGTGCCGGGATGCCCCCCTGCGATGATTAACCCGTCATTCCGGCAAAAGACGGAATGACACAGAAGAAGAGAAAATCATATGCGCAAATTCTTTTCCGTCAAAAGACTGCTGAACCGGCATTCTGTTTTTGTTGTGATTGTCAGTCTCATTATTTCAGTACTTCTGCTCATGCCGGATTTGTACACCAGTCCCTATGCCAGAGAAGAGGAACGCTGTATCGGGGAAGTGACGGAAGCGGACAATACACGGATGCGGCAGTACGGCATTGTCAAAGCAGGCAGCCAGATTCTCAGTGTCCGTATTTCCCAGGGTCCCTATGCGGGCAGGGAAGTGTCTGCCAACAATGACCTGCTGGGAAAAATGGAAAGTGACAAAGTATTCAAACCCGGGGACAGGGCCATGCTGGTATTGTCGGTTGAAAAGGGGGAGATTGTTTCTGCAACAGCCTATGATCATTACCGTATGCCCCTTGAACTGATTCTGCTGATCCTGTTTGCCCTTCTGCTCATCGGTTTTGCAGGAATCAGCGGACTCAAGGCCCTGCTTTCCTTTTTCTTTGCGATCCTTGCCGTCTGGAAGATCATGCTTCCCTGTATTCTTAAAGGTTATGATCCGGTGTGGATTGCCTTTGCGACAGTCACGGCCATTTCGGCTGTGACCCTTTTTCTGGTTGCAGGCAATATCCGAACCGCGCTTGCCGCATGGATCGGATCCCTGCTGGGTATTCTGCTGACAACCGGCATGTCCGTGTTCCTGTTTCAGTATTTCAATCTGCACGGTGCAGTGCTGCCCTTTTCCGAAACCCTGCTGTATTCGGGATTTGACACCCTGAATCTGGAAAAACTATTTACGGCCGCCGTGTTTCTGGGCGCATCGGGAGCTGTAATTGATGTGTCCATAGATGTGGCCGCCGCCATGTATGAAGTCGCGCACAAACGCCCGGATCTTTCGGTAAAAGAACTGACAAAATCCGGATTTGCCGTAGGACGGGCTATGGTCAGCACGATGGTCACGACCCTGCTCATGGCCTATCTGTCCGGCTATATGGCCTTGCTGATGGTGCTGATGTCAAAGGGAATTCCTCCGGTTCAGATACTGAACCTGAATTTTATTGCCGCCGAAGTCCTGAAAACCGTTGTGGGCAGTTTCGGGCTGGTGACAGTTGCTCCTTTTACAGCGATTGTCGGCGGTATCCTATATGCAAAAAGGAGTCAGGAGCATGAAAGATCAGAGCCTTTCGTCATTTCCGCAGTACAGGATATTCAGAATTGAGGCCGCCCGGTGTTTTGTGAAGGTGGATGATGAAGTGAATCCGGATACGGAAATCGGAGCGGATAATGCAGACGGTGAAATTGTCAAAGCAGGGTGCCGGGGCAAAGTCACTGCTGTGGGTTTTTCCGGCGGGGAACATATTCTGACCGTGAAAGTCCGGATGGAAAGCTGAAAAATCTGTATCCGGCAGTTTTTCTGCCAGGTATTTTTTTCTTACGAAAGATTTACCAGAATACAGACGATTTGACGGCACTGAGCAGATTGCGTATGTCATCCGGGCCGATATCTCCGATATTTCCGATGCGGAATGTGTCCATAGCCGTCACTTTGCCGGGGTAAATCACAAAGCCCCTGCTTTTCAGTTCATGATAAAAGCGTAAGAACTCGTATCCGCCGTTGGGGGAGATAAAGGATGTTATAAAAGGAGACTGGTGTTCATCCGCTAACAGGGTCTGAAACCCCAGTTCCCGCATACCCCGCACCAGGATACGATGGTTTTCCCTGTAACGGGCATACCGTTTTTCCACTCCCCCTTCTTCTTCCAGTTCGGCCAAAGGCTGTGCAAAAGCTCGCACCGTATGGGTGGGGGAAGTGAACCGCCATTTCCCTTTTTTGGTTTCCATTTCATACCACTGATCGTACAGATCCAGACTCAGGGATCGGGCCTGTCCTTTGCTTTTTTCCAGTATTTCCCGTCCGGCGATAATAAAACCGAAACCCGGAACACCCTGAATGCACTTATTCGCACTGCTGATCAGGTAATCGGCATGAATTTCAGCCATGTTTACGGGGATACCTCCGAAACTGCTCATCGCGTCCACAATGTACACTTTATGATGCTGCTTAACGATTTCACCTATTGTCTTAACGGGATTGAGCATTCCTGTGGTGGTTTCGCAGTGCACCACAGCCACATGGCTGATGTCCGGGTCTGTTTCCAGGGAACGGAGCAGATGGGCCGGATCCGGCGGTGCCATTTCACCGCTGTCATTGACGGCAATGGATATGCGGTGATATTTGGCAATTTTGGCAATCCGGTCGCCGTAGGCTCCGTTGGTCAGAACCAGTAATTTTCCGTTCTCCGGGACGGCCGTTGAAATTACCGATTCCACACTGAAGGTGCCGCTGCCCTGCATGAGCACACTGGTATAGCCTTCCTGATGGCCTGCCATGCGGATCAGGCGTTTTCGGATATCCTGAACAATGGCGTTATAGTCATCATCCCAGGTGCACCAGTCTCTCATCATGACGGCCTTCACTGTCTTTGTGGTGCTCAGCGGGCCGGGGGTCAAAAGGATGTAGGGATTTTGAGGCATTTGCTCCATTATTTTTTTCCTTTTATAGTAAAAATAATTATGAATGATAAATGTTGAATGATTGCGGTTTGCAGCAACCGGATATTTTCATGCTTGGATGCAATCGTCAGTCATTCCCGTTGAGAAAAAATCCGGAGTCGGAAAACTGAACCACAGATTCACACAGATTCACACAGATTCACACAGATTCACACAGATTCACACAGATGAACGGAATTCTGTAATCCGTGTATATCTGTGTTTATCTGTGGTTTTCAGAGATTCCGGTGTGTTACACACTTATCCGGAAATCTGTATCGGTATTTATCTTCCAATTCGGTCAGAGAATCCGATATTATTGATAAGGCCCTGTCCAGTTCTTCACGGGATATCGTCAGCGGCGGGGTCAGAGTCAGGAAATTTCCCTGGGATACCTTGAAACTGAGGCCGCGGGACAGGCAGGCGTACATGATCCGGTCTGCTTCCTCTGTTGCGGCTGCTTTTGTCACCCGGTCTCTGACCAGTTCCGCACCGAAAAGCAGTCCCAGCCCCCGGACATCACCGATCAGGGGATGGGCATTCATCATTTTCCGTAAGCGATCAGCAGCATAATTGCCCAATTCTTCCGAACGCTGTACAAGCCCCTGTTTCTCAATAAAGCGGATGGCGGCCAGACCGGCCGCGCAGGCTGTGGGATTTTTTTCATGGGTATAATGTCCCAGCGCCCTGTCCGCAGCCACATTCAGTTCTTCCTTTGCAAGAATGCCCGCCAGGGGAAAAACACCGCCGCCCAGTCCTTTTCCCAGAATGAGGATATCCGGAACTGCACCGTAATGCTCACAGGCAAACATCCGGCCGGTTCTGCCCAGGCATACGGCGGTTTCATCAAAAATCAGCAGTGTTCCGTGCCGGTCGCAGGCATTCCGCACTGCCCGCCAGTATCCTTCGGGCGGCGGATTGATCCTTGTGCAGCGGACCGGTTCTGCGATGACTGCGGCCACATCCCCCTCCTGCTCCAGGATATATTCAATATACCGGGCGCACTTGAGACCGCAGCTTTCACACCGGCCCTGAAAGTCCCACAGACAGTGATAGGGATCGGCAGGGGGGACGTGTTCGGTTCCGGTCAGCAGAGGCCCGATCCCCCTGCGGAACAGGGATTCTCCTCCCACGGAAACAGCGTCCAGGGAGGCCCCGTGAAAAGCTCCCCACATGGAGACGGTTTTAAATCTGCCCGTAGCGGCCCGTGCCAGTTGTAAAGCCATGCCGACGGCTGTGGTGCCGCCCGGTGAAAAGAGTACCCGTTTCATATCTCCGGGGGCGATTTCCGCCAGTTTTTCCGCCAGTTCAATAGCCGGAATGTTGGTGTATCGCCGGGGACAGAAGGGCAGAGTGTCCAACTGCTGTCTCACTGCATCCAGCACTTCCGGGTTGGCAAATCCCACCTGGTGGACGCTGTTGCCGTGGAAATCCAGAAAACGCCGGTTCTGCAGGTCTTCCAGTTCCGATCCCCTGCACCCGGTCAGCAGATCCAGACAGGGAGTGGAAAGGGACTGGTGAAGAAAAAACTGTGCATCTTTGTCCAGCCATTTCCGGGTTTCCGCGTCCATATGCTCTTTCTGCCATTCGGCCCGGTGCGGACTCAGATTCACATCACCTTCGGACAGATCCGGCTTTGTTTCCGACCTTGTCAGGGAGGTCATAGCGGCGATTTCCCTTCAGATTCTGGGCAGAGGATTTTCGCCTCTGGCCAGACGGACATTGATATCATCAATAATATCCATGCAATCCCAGATGCCTTCCGTCACATAGTGCGCGCCTGCCTTTCGGAACCGAAGTTCAATTTCTTCCAGACGTTTTTTCAGTTCCTTTTCGGGCAGTGCATTCGCTTCCGCTTCGGACAGCCCCAGCTCATTACCGGATTTTGTTACTCCTGCGACCCACATGCCTGCATTCAGTCCTTCCTGTATATCCGCAACGGTATCCCCGATCTTGACCATAGCCGACATGGGATAAACCCCCAGATTCATGGCATTCTGATAGCACATCCAGGGCCAGGGCCGACCTGCCGGTACATCGGTGGAGCAGACAACGGAATCCGGCCGGTAGCCTTTTTTTTCCGCTTCCGGAACCAGCACATCCATCATGGGGCCGGTGTAACCGGTGGAGGATCCGATTCTGATACCTCTTTCCCGCAGGGCTGCCACGGTTTCCGGCAATCCGGGAATAAAATCCGCGTGACGGGCAATCACAGAGACCATCATGGGTTCCGTATCCCGGTACATGGCTTCCGCATCCTGTTCATCCGGTTCCCGGCCGTGGGCCGCAAGCCATTTTTCTTTTACAGAGGGCAGACCGCACATACCCCGGATGTGATCCTTTTTCATCAGCCCCATGAACTGCCGGGCTTCGGCTATGGTCACTTCCACCCGGTATTGGGCAAACACATCCGCAAACACGGCCGCCGGACCGAGGCATCCGTAATCCACGGCAGTTCCTGCCCAGTCCAGAATGACGGCCTGTACCTGACCTTTGTAAGGTCTGTCCTGAATATAGATTCCCATTTGATTCCCTTTTGAATATTGTTTTTGTATTCCCTGTCCGTTGTTAGCCCGCGGAAGTCCATGCCTGCGTCTTTTTATGCACTCCCTTTGTCAGAATCCCGTACAGAATCCTTACGAGCACGTTGGTCAGCACGATGAGAACAGACATGGCGCAGGCCGGGGCAGTATCGCCCGCATCATCCATATTGGCCACAGCCACGGATGCAAGGGGAATATCCGCAGAATATAAAAAAATCACAGCCGAAACCGTGGCCATGGAATTGACAAAATAATACATACCGATCTCCAGAATGGCAGGCAGGCAAACCGGAACCGTAACCCGGAAAAAGGTTTTGTAAAAAGGGACACCCATGGATTCGGATACGGTTTCAAATTCCTGATCCAACTGTTTCAGGGCTGTGGTAGCAGTGAGAAAACTCACTGTGTAGAAATGCACAACATTGGAAAGTACCAGGATCCCCATAGTGGCATAGAGAAAATTCAGAGGATTGGGGATGGTGATTCCCAGCACCGTCCATGCAGGCGCGTTGAAAAAGAAGATATAGGCCAGACCGATGACCAGCCCGGGCAGGGCCAGGGGCAGGATGGACAGAAAATAGGCTCCCTGTCGCAGGGAACGCATCCCCCCTGTTTTTTCCACCAGATACGCGCTGGCAAATGTAATGGCCGTACCTGCAAGGGCCGAATAAAAACTCATGCGGATGCTGTTGAAAAAAGAGGCATATCCGCCGCCGCCCATGCGTCTGAAATTATAATGATGCAGACTCAGGCTCAGGTCATAGGGCCATATTTTGACCAGGGAGGCAAAAAGGGCCGTGGCAAAAAAAGCGATAATCAGAAAGGCCATCAGACTGCAATACCCCAGAAACAGCCTGTCTTTCACTTTATCCGCTTCGGGTATCAGGGGAACAGACCGGGCAGCGATCATGGACACCTGTTTCCGCTGGGCAATGCGATCCGCCACAAAGGCAATAACAGTGGGAATCAGCAGCACCACGCTCACCACTGCGCCCATGACAAAATTCTGCTGGCCGATGACCTGTTTATAAATATCCGTGGCCAGAATATTATAATTTCCCCCCACGACTTTGGGCGCACCGAAATCGGTAAAAGCAAGGATAAAACAGACAAATACGGCACTGATGAGACCGTATTTGATGCCCGGAAGGGTCACGGTGAAAAATGTCCGCCATTTGGATGCCCCCAGGGAATAGGAGGCCTCATACAGGCGGGCATCGGTCATGCGCAGGGCAACAGAGAGGATGAGCATGGCCTGGGGAAAGGTGAAAATCACCTCGGATATAATGATGCCCACCGGTCCGTAGAGACCGATATCCCACCCGGGAAGGGTTCCGAAAAATCCGCGGGTAATCAGTCCCTGACGCCCGAACAGATAGACCAGGGCAATGCCGTTGAGCAGGGTGGGAGCGAAGAGCGGCATCATGGCCAGTCCCCTGAAAAAACCTTTGGCCGGAATATTCGTCCGGGTCAGGGCATAGGCATAGAAAAAGCCCAGGCTCACGGAGATCAGCATGGTCAGCCCCGAGACAAACAGGCTGTTTGTCAGGGAACCGGACAGCGCCGGAGTCTGAAAATAATAAACAAAATTGGCCAGTCCCGCAAAATTTCCGTCCGCATCCGTCAGGCTTTTGGAAAGCAGTCCGAAAACGGGGAGAAACACCACGGTTGCCAGCCAGACACAGACCAGTAGAATCAGAATGCGGCAAATCCATTTGTCCCCATCAAAAGTTTCCGGCAGAGAGAAAAACAGGGGGGTCCGGATTGCATTATCAGGCATGGTCGGCACTGTACACCCGTAAACGGTCTGTGGGGAAATGAACCGGTACTTCCATAGTCTCCCGGATCTTCAGGCGGCCGATTTTTTCGGAAGGAATGTCTGAATGGATAAGAGAATTTTCATTTCCGGCCATGGACAGACGAAGTTTTACCCGGAAAACAGAACCGCGATATTCCATATTTTCCACCCGTGCATTCATCACATTGGGTTTATTCACTTCGCTTTCTCCCCCTTTGGGCAGCACCATGACATCTTCCGGCCGGATGGCCAGAATCGCAGAGCTTTGTTTTTTTAAACCGGAGCTTCCGTTTTCATTGCTTACCTGTAAGAGATGCGCACCGATCTGATACAGTCCTTTTTCCTTTTTTACAGCCGAAGAAATAAAATTCATGGAACCGATGAACGCGGCCACAAAGGGTGTGGCCGGCCGGTCATATATTTCATAGGGACTGCCGTTCTGAATCAGTTCTCCCTGGTTCATGACCAGAATCCGGTCTGCCATGGTCAGGGCCTCTTCCTGGTCATGGGTGACCATGATGGCGGTGACACCGAGCCGCTGCTGAAGGCTTCGGATTTCGGATCGGAGCATGACGCGCACTTTGGCATCCAGGGCAGACAGGGGTTCATCCAGCAGCAGCAGATCCGGAGACAGGGCAATGGCCCTTGCCAGGGCCACCCGCTGCTGCTGTCCGCCGGAAAGCCGGGCCGGGTATTTGCGGCCCATGCCTTTTAATCCCACCAGTTCCAGCAGATCATCCACCCTTTGTTTTATTTCATCCTGCGTCACTTTCCGGCTTTTCAGGCCGTAAGCGATATTCTGCCGGGCCGTCAGGTTGGGGAAGAGGGCGTAGGACTGAAACACGATCCCCATCCTGCGTTTGGATACCGGAAAATCCGATACATCCCTGTCTTCCACCACCACCTGTCCGCTGTCCTGCTTTTCAAGTCCGGCCACCACACGCAGCAGGGTAGTCTTTCCGCAGCCGCTGGGTCCGAGAACCGATATGAATTCCCCCTGTCCGGCCTCAAAAGACACATCTTTCAGGGCCGTAAATGTCCCGAATCTTTTGGTGACATTCCGGACTTTCAGATACAGTTTATTTTGCTTCGCTTTTGGTGTCATAGCGTTGGGTCCATTTTTCCAGTATCGCTGCCCGGTTTTTGGCGGCCCACTGAAAGTCATTTTTAATGAGCTGTTTTTCCGGATTTTCGGGAAAGCCTTCGGGAACCGGCATTCCGGTTGCATAGGCAGTTACCGGGTACACTTTGGCATATTCTTTCATGACCGGTTCACTGATGGCCCAGTCCAGAAAGATTTTTGCGGATTCCTTAATGACAGCTTTTTTGATCATGGCATTGGCTTCCACATCCCATCCGGACCCTTCTTTGGGAAATACCGTCATTACCGGTTCCCCTTTCTGCTTCTGGATAAAGCCCCTGTAACCGAATGAAATCCCGATGGGCACTTCACCGGCTCCGGCCAGTTTGCAGGGTTTGGAACCCGAATGGGTATAACGGGCAATATTTTCATGGAGTTTGTCCAGATAATCCCATCCCTTTTCCTCTCCCATCATCTGGAGGACAGCCGAAACTGTCAGAAACCCGGTTCCCGAAGAAGCCGGATTGGGCATGACGATCTGGTTTTTATACTCCGGTTTAATGAGATCCGCATAAGATTCAGGCGCGGGGATTTTTAGGGCTCCGATTTCGACAGTGTTGACACACAGGCCGGTCATCCATGCTTTGATACCGACCCAGTGCGGTATTTCCCGGGGATCACGAAATTCCGGTCTCACTTTTTCCAGTCCTTTGGGAGCATATCCTTCCAGCATACCGTTCTGATCACAGACCAGAAGGCTGGTGGCAGCGGTTCCCCACACCACATCGGCCCGGGGATTGTCTTTTTCCGCCAGCAGTTTTGCGGTTACAATACCTGTGGAGTCCCGGACAATCTTGACCGTAATCTCCGGGTGCTCTTTTTTGAACAGTTCCAGGTACCGGGGAATTTCATCATCTTCCAGGGCTGTATATACCAGAAGTTCTTCTGCAAAAGCCCCGGGGCCGGAAAAAAGAGCCGTGAGGATCAGACCGATCACTGCCGTCATTGTCAATTTGCCGATTTTTTTCATTGTTCATTTCCTTTTTGTTATAGTACCGTTTTATTGCCTGTTTACAGTTTATTGCTGTATATCAGCATATTGTTAGAAATATATTAGTATTCGGTTAATTATTCGTTAGGGGATTGTTTTTTGCCGTATGGGAAATTATAAACATCCGGAGTCCGAAAAAAATGTATGGTACCTTACTTATCAAATACAAAAAGAGGAGAGCTATGAAAATATTATGTCTGGGAGGGGCCGGGAAAATATGCAGTGAGGCAGTACGGGATCTTGCGGAATTTTCAGATTTTGAGAGAATTACCGTTGCAGATTTCAATGAAACCGCTGCAAAAAGCATTGCAGAATCTTTAGCGGATCCCCGTGCGGATTACCGGAAAATCAATGTGCTTGACAAAGAAAAAACCGTTTCAGTCATGCGGGAGTATGATATCGTAATGGACGGCACCGCCATCGGCCTGAACGATCTCAGCACCGCCTGCATTGCTCTGGCCGGATGCCACGGGATCAACCTCAACGGTTTCGGAGAAGAGTATAAGTATGATGATCTGTTCAAACGCCACGGAAGGACCCATGTACCCGGCTTCGGTATGACGCCCGGCATTACGGATATGATGCTCAGACATGCCGCGGATCAGATGGAAACCGTGGAAATTGTCCGGGTCAGTCACGGTGCTTTTCGGCCCATAGCCTTTTCTCCGGCCATTACCGAAACAACCGTGTATGAATATGATCCGGATCTCCCGGGCCGGGTTGTTTTTGAAAACGGAGAATTTATCCGGGTTCCGCCCTTTTCCAGGGAACGCATGATTGCGCTGCCCGAACCTTACGGAAGCCATCCGCAGTGGATTATCCCCCATTCGGAAACCCGTACCGCTTATGAATATCTCAAAGACAAGGGAATCCGGCTGATCGAAGTGCGGGGTACATGGCCGCCGAAAAATATGCAACTCATTAAAGCTCTTTACGAATGGGGTTTCATGCGGAATGATACAATACAAATCGGAGGGACAGAAGTCGGCATCATGGACGCGGTCGGAGCGTATCTGCAACAGTCCCCCGAAGGCCAAACTGCCGAACTTTACGGTTATGCCCTGCATGTGCAGGTGGTGGGGACCCGGAACGGCAGCAGAGTTGAGCATATCCTGACCCACACCCATCCGCGTTCGGACGGTTCGGTAAAAGGTTGGGAAAAACTTCGGGCTTACACCCGGTGTGTAGGAATTCCCATGTCTGTCGGCCCGCAGGCAAAGTTCCCCGAACCGGAACCGTTATGCCGGAGTTTGCCTTCCGTCCGGAAGAGGTTTTTGAGGAATTATACAGACGGGATATTTGTATTCATGAAAGCATATCGGAAGACCTTCAATACGTTTGAACACCGTAAATCCGACTGCCCGGCTCTTCCCTGCGGTGTCATACAATAACAATAAAGGAGAAATTTCATTATGATGCGTCAAAAGTGCAAACCGCTTATTCTTCTGTGTTTTATGTCTCTTTTTTTTGCCTTTCAGGCATGGGCTGCCCCGCAGGATTGGCCGGAGGTCATCCGCTTCGGCATTGTGCCGTCTCTGGGAGAAGGAGCCGAAACCTATTATACGCCCCTGATAAGTTATTTGACAAAGCAGCTTGGGATTGAAGTCAAGCCGATGATATCCAAAGATTATGAGGGAATCATATCGGGTATGGCATATAAACAGATTGATTTCGCATATTTCGGCCCCAAAAGCTATGTGGAGGCAGGTGAAAGGTGTTCCCTGGAAGCCCTGGTACTGGAGTTGAACAAGGAAGGTGAGGCCGGATATTACGGGCTGATCATCTCCCGGAAAGGCTCCGATACAGATTCTTTTGAAAAAGCAAAAGGCCGGACATTTGCTTTTACCGACCCGAATTCCACTTCCGGGTATCTGGTTCCCAGTGTCATGTTCGCCCGTGACCTTGCAATAGATCCGAAAACATATTTTAAAAAAGTCATATTTTCAGGCTCTCATAAAGATTCTGTTCTGGGCGTGAAAAACGGAACCATAGAAGTGGCAGCCACCAATACCCTGGATCTTTACAGGATGGAGAAAAACGGTGAGGTCTCCCGCAACGACTTCAATATTTTACAGAAATCCGAACTCATTCCGGGTTCTCCCATATGTGCGCGGACAGAACTGCCCCAAAGCCTGAAAGATGCATTTCAAAAGGCCATGATCGAATTCGGTGCAGAGGATACATCCGTTCTGGAGAAGATGCAGTTTGGCGGTTATATCAAAACCGATGATAAAACCTACAGTATCATCAGAGATCTGAATCGTTTCAAAAAAGAACTTGGCAAGTAGTGCTTTGTTTCACTTAAAATTGTGGATTCAAAAATTCATAAAAACTAAAATATCAGTATGTTAAAAATTAGATCATCCACAATTTTAACTGAAACAGTACAGTAGATCACAGGTACGGAAGCGAATTCATCTGCTGAAAAGCGGAGACTTCTGACCCTATGCGCACAATCGGACAGATTTTTCTGCCGGATCTTTTTAATGTCACCTTTGGTAAAAACCGGGTGTGTCCCGCAATAATATCAGCCCTTCGGGTTTACTGCAGAATGTAACCGCCGCATCTGTGTAGAAAAGATGGGACACACCCGAAAAAAGAAAATTCAGAAAAAGAGGGAAGATTTTAACGAATTCAGACTTATATGAAATCATCCCTTTTTTTCTGCTGCAGCATGGCCTGATAGGCTTTTATGAGCAGATTGGTATTGGGGGGGATTTTATCCGATCGGCAGCGAAAAAAAATCAGCGCTGCAACCAGAAAAAGCGGGATATGGATTAGAAGAAAGTTTTTCATATTTTTCCACCAGGCTGTGAAATTGATACAGTATCGGATGATACATTGCCGCTATTTTATACCTGATGAATGTTAGAGAAATATTAGAAAAATGTTAGATTCTGATGAAATCAGCGCACCCAGATTTCCACCCGCCGGTTTTTTGCCCTTCCTTCCTCAGTCTCATTGGATCCGACGGGTATTTCCTCACATGCACTGTAAACACTGAACGGTTTTATCCCTTTTTTTCCCAGTTCTCCGGCGATTTTTTCCGCCCGTCTGCGGGCCAGATTGCAATTATTGTTATAATCCCCTTCACTGTCGGCAAAACCGATGAGCAGCAGTTCCTGAAAATTTTTCTGCTGCAGAAATTCCGTCACTCTTTCCAAATCGGCCAGTGCCTTGTTATCCAAATCAAAACTTCCGGAATGGAAGCGGAAATTCAGGGAAAGACGCTGTGCTTTTTCAACCGTCTGCAGGTATTCGTCCAGTACCGATGCATTCTGGGAAGACTGATCCGGGTCTGTACGCGTCACCGAAAGCTCAATATCCAGATTGACAAATCCGGTATCTCTGACAATCTGCTGACCTGCGGGAGACAGGACAAAATCAATAAATCTGCCGGTGTAAGATCCCGGGGCCGGGGAAGGGGCATACAGGAACAGACGGCGGGACAGAATATAATCTTCTGTTTTTACAGTAAAAGGAGCCGGTTTCAATGCTGTGCTTTCTCCGTCGGACACGGCCAGGGCTTTGGTACGGAAAATATAGGGCAGTCCCACATAACCGATGCCGTCCGGGTCCCTGGCCACTTTATCCGCAATATCTTCGTGGTACCTGCATATTTCCGCATTCTCTGCAATCCGGTTTCCCTGTAAGGCAAGGTTCCTGAAAGTCTGAAAAGTGCCGGATTTTTCATCACGGGTATATACATGAATCTCTTTTCCGTTCCCTCCGGTTTCGGACCAGTTTCTGATTTTTCCGCTGAAAATACCGGCAAGGTCGGAAATATTCACAGACCGGAGCCGGTTGATGGGATGCACAATCACGGCGATTCCGTCCAGAGCGATCACATGTTCATTGCGGCAGGTCGTCATATTGCCCAAAGCCTGCAACTCTTTATTCTCTTTTGGGGAAATGGGGCGGGATGCCATTGCAATATCGCATTTTTTCTCTTTCAAGGCCGTAAATCCGGTGGCGGTTCCGTATGAGCGGATTTCAATCTCCGCTTTTTTACCGGAAATGCTGCCGGAGACTGTCATTTCATTCAGATTGCTTCCGGGAGTTCCGGAAATATTTTCAGCATGTAATATCTGTTGAATAAATGCTTTTGCCAAAGCCGGGGCCAGTTCCGCTCCGACGGTGTTGGATCCGTGAAGGCGCAAAACAGTTTCGGCATTTTCATCTGAGAATACTGTCCCTGCCGGTATCAGCATCAGTGAAGTAATCGTCATGAATACAGCGAACAGGTTTCCGAATCTTCGGAATCGGTTGTTACTGCCAACAGTTATCATAATTTCTCCTTGCATGGTATCCGTATGTCCTACAGAGGTTTTGATTTTCATCACATTCTAACTTGAAAAAAACAGTTTATATCATGTATAATTCCCCTGTTCTGTCAAGAAAAAAAATGAGGAGGGAAAAACCATGGAACCGGGGTTCCGGAAGTTCGTGCTGAATATCGGTTTTGCTTTTGTCTGCATTGCATTGTTTTTTTTACTGGTTTTTGTATTCCGGCTGCATACGGAGGCATCTGCCGCACTGTGCATGGCTATTTACGGTATTGTCTTTCTGGTAATTTTTCTGTCCGGTCGGGGGACACAAAGGAATGAAGAACCGCGTGAAGGTCCGCCCCCGCCGGGTTGGGGGCAGCGTCATCTGCCATTGCTGATCTTCTTAGCCACATTATCCGGTTCCCTGCTGGGAGCCCTCGGAAGCCTGAGTGAAGCGCTGAATCTGCTGGTCCCTGTCTGGGAAATGCTGTATCCTGCCCCGCAAATCCGGGCAGTAGGCAGCAATACCATTCTGGGAGACCGTCTGCAGATGGCCGCCCAATGGAAAAAGGAATTTCAGGAACTGAACAAATGGCAGGAAAAAATTCCCATTGTAGGAAATATCTACCGTGTATATAATGTGGAATTCTCTGCTATCGGTTCTTTGAAAGGAATCCGCGAGGCGAAAGAAAGGGTGGAAAACGTACATGTGCTGCTGACATCCGAACCCGTACCTGATGAAGATTCTGCCGGAATCAGGGAAAAAGGGGGGCGTTTTCACCGTGCTGCCGAAATCGGCTATGATCTGATTGTCTTTGTGACGGATAAAAACAATCCCCTTCCGGTACTTACTGCCGAAGATATCCGGCGGATTCTCAGAGGAAAACTGAAAGACTGGTCCCAGCTCGGGTTCAGCCGATCCGCTGTTTCCAAACCCATTGTCATTTACGCCCGGAAAGGCAGCGGAACCACGGATGTGGTATTGCAGGCATTTACCGATTTTGAAACCTTTCCGGAACATTTTACCGAATGCGATTCCAATTCCGACTGCCTGAACCGTACCGTCGGCACTTCCGGTTCCCTTTACTGGGTAAGTCTTTCCTGGTTGTACACGCAGCCGGCAGACTATATGCAGGTCATTCTGCTGCAGGCAGGCGATACACCGCCCACCAATCCCTATGATGAATCTTTCAACCCGGCATGGTATCCTTCCGAACTTTTCCGTCCTTTATATATGTATGTACTCAACAGTGACAGAACCGGTCCGGAGTCCCTGAAAATTGCCGATGAATTTTTCAAGTTTGTTCGGGGGGTGCGGGGGCAGAAGATTCTGGAGCAGCATCATTTTTATACCTATTTCAACCCCCCGACCCGTATGGATATCCGTCTGCCCGAAGGAATTGAAAACCGGTAAGGTATGCGGGAAAAAACGGAAATTCATTTCAGGCATTTTTTTAAGATGCGCAGCAGTTCATCCTTTTTAAAAGATTTGCGCAGCGTACGGATATCGCCCAGGGCATCTGCTGCCTCCGGATACACTTCCGGTTTTACTTTTCCGCCTGAGGACATAGCGATGATAATTTTTGTACCCGGAAATTCTTTTTTCAGTTCAATCTTTCTCTTCTTTCCGTTGCTTTCTTATATCTTTCGGATTTCCGTATCGTTTTGTGAGCATCCCTTAGGGTTCTGCGCAGAGCTTTGATCAGAAATTCTGTATCTGCCTTAAGCTGTCTGCCTTTTTCCTGAAAATAGGCCAGATGCTGTTCAATTTCTTTCTGTTCTTTCTTTTCCAGTTTTCTTTTATGCAGCCAGGCAAAAATACCGACTTTTTTCACATGCCGGCCGATGGCCTTGAAACGGTTGATGCGATGCCTGGATTTTCCGAGTTTCTTTTTCAGTTCTTTTAACTGCATGTCCAGTTTCTCTGCGGATGCAATGTATGTTTCTGCTTCTTTCTGTTTGGCAGCAGCAGTAAAAATGCCGATTTGTGCCTTCAGTTTCTGTTCTTCTTCCCGGATTTCGGAAAGCAGATTCTGATACTGCTCCGACCATTCTTCCGCCTTATGACGGTATGCGGACAGTATCAGGGGAATTTTCGGGATCAGGTCTTTTTTCCGCATTTCCTGCCATTCTTTCCAGTTTCTCTCACCGGCAGAAGGAGCCTGACGGGTTTTTACGCTTTGGCTGTGTACATCCGTTTCTGCCATCTGCCCCTGATTCAGAAGGATTTTTTCTTTACCGTAATCCATTTCCACAGTTCCTTCATCCACCACAAGGGCTGTAGTGCTGTCAAGGGATACCAGGGTTTCAAATGCGGTCCCCCGCACACCTGCCACCATCGTCGGTGTATGGATAAGCGGCTGCGTGCTTTCTTTACTGCTTCTGATGATAGAACGCAGGAAACCCAGTGTATGACGGATCAGGGGAGAGTATTCTTCCTCTTCGGAAAATAACAACATTTCATCCAGTTGCACTTCGGAGGATTCACCGAGTTCAAATATATCTTTTTCATTCAGCGAAAATGCCAGGGAACTGTTTTCACCGCTTTCTATACTGTCACCCGCGTACAGCAATGTCCCTTCTTCGGCCCTGATATCTTTATTGCCGACTGCTCTTGTAATCTGCACATCATTTCTGACTGACAGTATTTTTCCCACCGGTTCCGGCCGGGCCTGTGAAAAAGCCGGAAGAATCAGCAACAGCAGGATAAAGAGCAGTATATATTTTTTGATTCCGGGCATACGGAAATATTCTTCAGCAGTAAACATCCGCTTACTGTAAAAGAATTCATCATATTGATTTTTTATGGAATCCATAATTTCTACAGCGTTTATCAAATCCTTTCCGGGTATATTTTCCTTTTGGGCGTTACTGCAATGTATTTGTCGCCTGCGGATGCGGAGGTATTCAGGTGAGATACAGAACCGGTATGTCATATTTTTTCCGTATCCGTGCGGCAGTTTCAATGCCGTTGAGCTTTCCCTCCAGTTCCACATCCATGAGAATCAGATCCGGTTTCAGTCCGCTGATTTTATCAAGGGCCTCTTCCCCGGTTCACAGGGGGGATAAGGGCAGATACCCCAGCTTTTCCAGGCGGTAGATGAGATAATTGGCCGTACTTTCACAGTCTTCCACGATCAGTATTTTTTCTTCGGACATATGCTATTCCTGTATATACTGATCCAATTTTGGTTTTTCCCGGCATACTTTCTGCTGTCAGTCCGGATTGTGAAAAAATTACCGTTCCGGACTGAAAAACTGCTGAAAAAGGTCAGAAAAGGCTGTTTTCAGGACACAGCAGTTTTTGTGCCCGGAAAAACCAAAATTGGAGTACTATATCTTCATTCTGTTACCTGAATTCATTTTTTCTCACTTAGAGTCTATCCGAAAACCTCCGAAACCGATTTTTAAACCCGGTAAAAGCAGGGGTTCCGAACATCGGGAAACAGGTTTTCGGATAAGCTCTTACTGCGGCTCCGGAGTTTCATATTCATTCACCACCATCATATCCGCATATTTTTTCACAATCCCTGCATAGGTTCCGTTGTCCCGGATGGTTTTCAGCCCCAGGTTAAAAGCATCCCTGACCGATTTTTTCTGAAAGGCAAAGCAATAGTCTGTGGGCGGAAATATTTCGTGGTATATTACCATCTGTTTTACATCCACCATTTTGGGTTTATGACCGCTTTCCACTTCTTTTTCCGCTTTTTTCCGGTAATAGGCAAATATATTTCTGTCCATGACAATAAAATCCGTGCGACCGGTAAACAGCAGGTTGATCTGTACCATCTGATTCGCTATTTCCCTGTATTTACTGTTTTTCTTTGTCATTTCACCGAATTCTTCCCCCAGCAGATCCGAGGCTCTCTGAAAAGCCGCCACTCTTTTATCTGTAAGATACTGAAGGGGCAGTATAATCGGAAAATTATTTTTTTCCAGGCTGACGGCACAGTTATGAAAACGGATAACCGTATCGGATAACAGACCTCTTTTTACGGTACCTTCTTTTACATTTGTCACTCCGTCCAGTATCCCGTTTTCAAATTCGATAAACGTTCTTGCCAGGGGCAGATATTTGGGAATCACTTCATAATTGCTGATCCGCAATGCCTCCTGCAGAATTTCCATTTCCATACCGCTGTTGTTTTCGGCAATAAAATAGGGTGGAATTGCATCACCTGTCCCGATGACAAGTCTGTTTTCTGCATGGGCGGAACCGCCAAAACATATTACCATGATGAACAGTGCAAACAGTTTCCGGACGAAGGGGAAAATAATTTGTTTCAACTAATCACCTCTTTTTTTTCCATCATAATTCTCCATCAGCAGATTTGCGTAAACCTTCTTACAATCCGGGCTCTGATTCAATCTTCTGTTTCTATCCGTTTCTGTACCTCCCTGTGTATATAAATTACTGAAAGTATGAAATATAAATTAATCCATCAGCAGATAAGGAAAAAATTCAGAAACAGGCAGAGGTACTGATTTCATAATTTTCAGAAATGTTCCGATCCGAATACATATTCGGTATATTATCAGGCAAATGTTAGGATATTATTAAAAAACGGTTAAATATTTGTGAAATGATGAAAACGGTCTGCAATGCAGTAAAAATGAAAGGGCACTCTGAAAATCAGAGAACCTTTCAAAGGACAAATAACGCAGGCAGGGGTTTTGGCTAAAATTCCTCCTGAATGCGGCGGGGAATACCTGCGTATTCCCTGCTTTTTTTTACCATTTCATCAATAAATATTTATTTCTTAATCAAATTCTAACAAAATTCATTTATAATCGGAATTTTCAGAAATATTCTTTTCAGTTCAGGGGAAATATATAATGGATACCTTCAATCCTGCAGAAACTTTTCTTCGGGAAGCCGAAGAACTTCTCAATAATATACTGAACTTGTGCAGGCAAAATCTTATGATTGAACAAAAAACACAATATTATCAAACTGTTAAATCTTAAAAAGATTCCTAATCTACAAATTTTTAACATACTGAAATTACAGCATGTCAAAAAATAATTATTTGGGAAAATATTGACATAATATATTATTATTTTAAGCGTTTAAAATGATAGAACCGCAAAACAGCTTCACAAGTTCAGAATATAGAAGAGAGTGTTCTGGATTTGGAAGACCGTCCGGATGATACAGAATGCATTCACAGTCTGTTCCGTTCCATGCATACTATAAAAGGATCAGGAGCCATGTTCGGATTTGATGCGGTTGCCGACTTTACCCATCATGTGGAAACAGTACTGGATCTGGTACGCAGAGGAAAGTTGAATATCAGCAGTCACCTCATTGACCTGGTGCTGGCCTCACGGGATCATATCCGGAAACTGCTCGAAGACCCGGACCCGACTTATGACAAAACAGACAGTGAACTTCTGATAACAGAATTACAGCGACTGCTGCCGGAAGTACAGGATAATAAACCGGATATGCCTGAAATCCGGAGAATTGTTTTTCAGCCTCCTTCGGATATTATGAGCAGGGGAATGGAACCGGTTTTTCTGCTGGATGAACTCCGGGATTTGGGAAAATGCAGAATTACAGCGGATTCGGATGCAATTCCGCCTCTGAAAGATCTGAATCCGGAACAATGTTATTTGAAATGGGAAATCATTCTGGAGTCAGGGCATCCGGATGAAGTCATCCGGGATATATTTACTTTTATTGAAGAAGAAAGCCGGATTACCATTACAGAAGTGTGCCGGAAGGATCCTGCGGAACATCATGGAATATCTGGTGAAAACAGGTCAGCATTACAGCAGGATACAGGAATCAGAGAAAATACATGTTCCATTCCTGATAAAGACGGAAGACAGCAGGGGAAAAAATTTACAGGAAGCGGTATCAGGGTTGCTGCGGAAAAGCTGGATACCCTTGTCAACCTGGTGGGGGAACTGGTCACGGTTCAGTCATGCCTTTCCGGTGTTGCTGTCATTACAGAAGAGATTGAGAGTATCAAACTGCTCAGGGATTTTTCTGTAATGGCAAAGAAAAAAAACAAAGCATCCGCAGCTGCTTCTGTTAAAAAAGCAGGATTGCCGGAAATTCTGTCTGATCCCCTGGAAAGTCTGATTCAACTGGCGGAAGGACTGGTAATGCCTTTACAGCGTCTGAAACAGCTCAGCACGGAACTGCGGGAATGTGCCCTGCATATGCGGATGCTGCCCATCGGAACCATTTTCGGAAAATACCGGCGACTGGTGCGGGATCTTGCCTGCGAACTGGGGAAAGAAGTGGATTTTGTCACCGAAGGCGGGGAAACAGAACTGGATAAAAATGTCATTGAAGGACTGACCGACCCGCTGATCCACCTGATCCGCAACGCTGCGGACCACGGAATCCAGAAGCCTGACATTCGGAAAAAACAGGGAAAACCTCCCGCAGGAACCATAAAACTGAATGCATTCCATAAAAGCGGTACGGTTGTGATTACGCTGGAAGATGACGGGAACGGACTGGATCCGGAAATAATCCGGGAGAAAGCCCTGCAAAAAGGATTAATCGGCGATGCAGAAAATTTATCGGAGGATGAGATCTGTTCACTGATTTTAACCCCCGGTTTTTCCACAGCGCAGCAACTGAGCAAAGTATCCGGCAGAGGAGTCGGGATGGATGTGGTAAAGCGGGAAATCGAGGCACTCAACGGAAGCATAGGCATTGAAAACCGGAAAGGGGAATACCTCCGGGTGGTGATGAATCTGCCCCTGACGCTTGCCATGATTGAAGGACTGCTGGTGCAGGCCGGAAATACCCGTTTTGTACTGCCGGTATCCATGGTGAAAGAATGTCTGGATATGAAACGGATAAAAAAAGGTCATGGCCGGAATGTCATCCTGCAGCGGGGGGAACTGATTCCCTGTATCCGGCTCCGGGAAATTTTCCGGATAGAAGAAAAACCGCCGGAAAACAGTCCGGACAGTGAACATCTGGTCATAATTCATGTTCAGAATGAAACGATGGGAATTGTAGTGGACTATATTCTGAAAAATATTCAGGTGGTTATGAAATCCCTGGATAAAAATTTCAGAAAAACCGGGGGAGTCGCAGGGGCTGCGGTTATGGGAGACGGCAGTGTGGCCCTGGTTGCGGATATTCCCGGACTGATCCGCTATGCCGTTCAGGAAGAACTGATCGGGAAGAAAAGGAAAACAGAATGAAAGAACTGTCAGGTAAAGTATTAATTGTGGATGATTCCAAATCCGCAACCCGTGCCATCCGTAAAATTCTGGAACAGGATTATATTGTGAAAATTGCGGATAGCGGGGAAAAAGCAGTTGAAATCAATAAAAAATATGATCCGGATATCATTCTGCCGGATGTGGCTTTGCCGGGAATAGACGGATATGAAGTCTGCCGGAAAATCCGGTCGGAAAGTAATTCCCGTTTTAAGAAAATTATCATGGTTTCCGTTCGGACTCTGCTGAATCATCGTCTGGATGGTTATACTGCCGGGGCGGATGATTATCTGGTCAAACCTTTTGAAGTCGAGGAACTGCTGGCCAAAGTACGGGTATTTATTCGTCTGCGGCATACGGAAAAAGAACTGGACAGTCTCAACCGAAAATGGGGAATATTTTCCATCCCTTTTTCACCAGCAAACCTCTGTCCGCCGATGACGGAAGACCAACAGGCACAGGTCTGGGCCTGGCATCGGCCAAAGAAATGATAGAAGCCTGCCAGGGAAAAATCAGGGTCGCTTCCGAAAAGGGCAAAGGAACCGAATTCAGTGTGTATCTTCCGGTTCCGGAAAACAGCGGTATCTGATTCTTGGCATATAATAATGCCAATTAAGAGTCGGACACTGATAATGCGAATTAAGGGTCAGATCAATCCCGAAGGTCCGGCATGATTATGTCGCCCTCCGGGGTTTCAGGATTCGCTGTAAATTCCTTTTCTATAATCATATCAGACCTTCGGGCTTATTACCGCCTGACTCTTAATTCGCATTCATAGCGGACTTTTGTTCCCGGCCCAATGATTTTTTAACAAATCTCTAACCTAAATCTAACACAGACTGAATCTCAGGGTGTTAAGCAGGTATATAACAATATTCCGTCCTGTTTTTCAGGGAACAAACAAAAATATTTATGCCCTTCGACAGGCTCAGGGCGCTGGCGGTGAGCTTGTCGGACTGAACGAAATATTTTTCAAAATTACAGATAGATAAGGGAATAATATTTTATGCGTATAAACAAATCAAAAAACGGTATCAGTCTTTCCGTCAAAACCGTTTTGGCCGTTGTGGTGACTGCAACCCTTCTGCTTTCCCTGTTCGGATGGTACCGGTACCGGGGATGGTCCGAACATATGAATCTGCATCTTCAGACAAAACTGGAAAGTTCTGCCAACCGCCTGGAAATCAGTCTGAAAGATCCGCTCTATGATCTGGATGACACAAAAGTCAGGGCTGTGGTTTCTGCTGAAATGGAATCTCCTGAAATTAAAGGGATATATATTCTGAATTCCTCCGGTATGCTGTTTGCGTATCAGCGCGGTGCTTCGGGTGAGATTCAGGCGGCAGAGAAACTGCCTTTGGAAAAAGACCTGCTGCATACAGAAAGAACAATTATTTCAGAGGATACGGAGCTCGGCAGATTAGAGGTTTTTGTCACGCAGGATATGCTGAGACAGGAACTGGGGCACCTGCTGAAAACCATTATCGGGGAAGTACTGATTCTGAATATCATACTTGTGGCGGTACTGACACTTTTTATCCGGAGAATTATGATAAACCCCCTCAACCGTCTTGTGGGATTTATCAGAAGTGTTTCGGAAGGGGATTTTTCGGAAAGAGAATCGGAATGTCTCATCCCTCCGGATACAGATGACCGGGATGAAATCCGCAGAATGATACAGGATCTTGTACAGATGAAAAACAGAATCCGGGATGTGCTGAGAGAAACCGGAAAGCAGATTCAGGCGGTGCGGGAAGGCCGTCTGGAAATCCGGGCAGATACCGATGGATACAGGGGCGGATGGCGGGAACTGCTCACCGGTATCAATGATGTCACGGATGCATTTACCGGGCCTTTCTGTGTAACAGCCGATTATCTGGATCTTCTGGCACGCGGGGATATTCCGGAGCATATTTCAGATGAATATGAAGGCGATTTCAATACGATCAGAAACAATCTGAATATGCTCATTGATGCAACGGGCCGGATTACGCAGATTGCCGAAGAAATTGCACGGGGCAATATGATGGTGGATGCCCCTGTCCGTTCGGAAGAGGACAGGCTGATGAAAGCACTGAATTCCATGATCCGCAGTCTGCAGACCACTGTCGGACTGGCAGAAAAAATTGCCGAAGGCGATCTGACAGTAGAGACCGTGATACTTTCCGATAAAGATGTTCTCGGCAGATCCCTCCGGCAGATGCTGAAAAATCTCACAGAATTTGCTGTTGAAGTCCGGCAGATGGCGGAAAAAGTGGCCAGCGGCAGTGAGCAGATCAGTTCCGCAACCAACCAGATTTCCGAAGGGGCCGCGCAGCAGTCTGCCGGTATCCAGCAGATTTCCGCGTCTATGGAAGAGATGAGCAGTGCCATTACCCATAATGCGGAAAATGCCCATGAAACTGCCTGCATTGCTGCCAAGGCAGCCGGTGATGCACAGGAAGGGGAAAAAGTGCTGAAAGAAACAGTGCTGGCCATGAAAACAATTTCCGAAAAAATCAATTTCATTGAAGATATTGCCCGGCAGACCAATATGCTGGCCCTGAATGCATCCATAGAGGCCGCCCGTGCCGGAGAACACGGAAAGGGCTTTGCCGTGGTGGCCAGTGAAGTCGGACAGCTGGCCAAACGTACCCAGAATGCCGCCAAAGCCATCAATACGCTTTCTGCAAACAATATCGAAATTGCGGAAGAAGCCGGAACACTTCTGGAAAATATGGTCAAAGGCATACGGCAGACTGCGGAACTGGTGAAAGAAATCAGTGTATCCTGTACCGAACAGGCCGGGGGAATCGAACAGGTCAATATGGCCATTCATCAGCTGGATCAGGTGATACAGGAAAATGTGGCCTCCACCGAACAGGTGGCCGCCGGATCCCGGGATTTTGCCTGGCAGGCGGAAAAACTGCTCAGATCTGTTTCCTTCTTCACACTCCCGGCAGAAGAAATCCCTGAAGAAAATAAGGAGGTCACCCACCATTCGAAAGAATGGGAAAAAATTCTCCGGAATGCGGATGAAGAGGAACTGGTGTCAGTTTTCCGCTTACTGGACAAACTGGGAAACAGAACCAACGGAGATGGGAAAAAACAGTCTCCGGATACTGAAGATATCAGAATATATAATAAAAAGGCGGTCGGGATACCGGCGGACTTCAAAAGCGGAAAAACGATTGAACTGGAGGACAGGGAGGATGAATTTATCTCTTACTGATTCGTAAAATCAAACGGCTTTTCCGATGAAAAGGAGATAATAAATTGAAATTCAGCAAACAATTCATTACAGGCGGATTACTGTTCTGTTTATTGGCCCTGGCAGTTCCTTATGCAGCGGGGCAGGAAACGCTTATTCTGACCAACGGGGAATGGCCGCCGTATTACGGTGAAAAACTGCCGCATTACGGATTTGACTCCCATATTGTCACCGAAGCCTTTGCCCTGGCCGGTATAAAGGTGGAATACCGCTTTTTCCCCTGGGTGCGGGCACTGAAGATGTCTGAGGAAGGGAATTATGACGGCGGTGTGGGTTGGGGAAACGGTGCCGAATTCCATAAATATCATTATGTCAGTGAGGCTACATCTGAATACGAATATGTATTCTTCTATCACAGGGACCGGCCCTTTGAATGGGAATCCTTCGCGGATATCAAAGGTCTGAAAGTCGGTCTTACCCGCGGATATGATTATCCGTCCCGCATCAGACGGATGGCCGAAAGCGGAGAATTCAAAGCCGACCGGGTATCCAAAGATGAACTGAATTTCAGAAAACTGCTCATCGGCAGAATTGATGTTTTCCCCAATGACCGGCTTGCCGGGATATTGCAGATGCAGCAGATTTTCACTTCCGAAGAAAAGGAGCAGATTATGTATCACCGCAGACCCATTGAAAAAAAGACCCTGCATCTGATCCTCAGTAAGAAAAGCAAAAGAAATGAAGAATGGATGAATCTGTTTAACAAAGGATTGAAAATGCTGAAAGAAAAAGGCCGCTATGACGAAATTATGCAGGCCGCAGTGAAAGGGGAATACAATCCGGAATAAATTTCAATCCGTGTCTTTCATTCATCCGAACCCTCCCCTTTATCCGCATTTATTCCCTTTCTGAAAATATTCCCCATTTTTTAATTATCTGTATCTGAATTATCTCGACAGTCATAAATTCTGATGAAAGTCCCCCTTTGAAAAAGGGGGATTAATCGGGATTTCAGTCTGTTACAGGCAAATCCCCCTGCCCCCCTTTACAAAGGGGGGATTCTGTTATTTCAGCCGGTTACAGAAAATTTTATGACTCACGAGGAATTATCGGTAGTGGGTCAAATCCGTTGATCTGTCATTAGGAAACAGAATCTTCTCTGTGGAAAAAATAATAAAAACACAGAGGACACCGAGAAGACACAGAGGGTCAGAGAGATGTAAGAGTTTTTTTCTCTGTGCCTCTCTGTGAAAACTCTGTGTCCTCTGTGGTTATAAAAATCAACCGGTTTGACCCACTACCGAATTATCAATCCTGTTACATATCAACTGATTGCCAAACTGAACGGGCAGCAGGTCTGGCCCGCTCCCCATTTTTTTTATATTTTTTAGGACTTACGCAGTTGAATTTTAACTGTTTGAATTTACTATGTATGTCAAAAAGTCACAGTCAATAAAAACAGTGACTTATGTTTCAACTGCGTAACTCCTATTTTTAAAAAAATAATGCTTGACATAAAAATATTATCCGTGTAGAAATGCAATCAGAATTTGTACGAAAAATGTACATAAATATTCAAACAGAGGAAAAGCATGGGAATCTTTAAAGAAGACAAAGAATCCAAAAGAATGATCTTCAATGTCAGAATGGATCTGGCGGAACGCCTGGAGAAGGCAAAAAACAATGCCAGAAAACTCGGCAAAAAACTGGATGCGGACAGTGCGGTGGATGAGGCTTTGGAAAAATTTCTGAAAAAGGCCGAAAAAAAAATCATTGAAAAGATGAAAAAAAGCGGTTTGACCGTTCTGCCGTATGATACAGACGGAGAAGAAAGTGGTGATCCGGATGCTGTATCCGGAGAGGATGATGCAGAAAACTTCTGATTTCTGTCTGAAAAGCATCCGCATTTCCGCAAACCACCCCTGACAGCCACTGTCCGGCAGGAAAGGATTCTGATGATGGGAAAAATACTGAGATTCGCACATCCGGATATGCCGGTCTGTTACAACCGGCTGGCCATCCGGCATTATGAAAACGGGAATTACGGTGAAGCAGAAATTCTGCTTCAGAAATGCCTGAAAATCGAAGAATACCTGCTGGGAAAGGAGCATCCGGATATTGCCGCCACCGTCAACAATCTGGCGGTGCTGTATGCCCGGCAGGGCAGAAATGGAGAGGCGGAACGCCTGTTCCGGCGGGGGCTGGCTATTGAGGAAAGATATATGGGAACCGATCATCCGGATACAGCCGCCAGTATAAATAATCTGGCGGTACTGTATGAAAAGCAGGGGCGTTACAGAGAAGCAGAATCCTTTTTCCGGCGGGGCCTGGTCATAGAAGAGAACACACTGGGACCGGATCATCCGGATACGACCGCCAGTATGAATAATCTGGCCGTGCTGTATGCGAAACAGGGAAAACATGAAAAAGCGGTATCCCTTTTCCAAAAGGCGTGGAATATTGTAAAAAAGGCGGTTCCGCATAATCCGAATGCGGAAATTATAAGAAAAAACCACAACAGCATCCGCCGGAAATTCTGCGGAACAAAGGAGGCAGGCGGAAGTTTCTGAAAAGCAATCCACTTTTCCTTTCAAAAAGGGGAAAAATCAAATGTTTGCCTGAATTTTTATTTAAAATCATTATGTTACAAAAAGGAGAAACAATCATGAAAAGCGAAATCAAAATCAAAACAGCGGCAAATGCGGAGACGGTCATCGGTATCCTGGAAGACCTGGTGAAGAGTTTTAAAGAGGGAACGGTTGTTCTGGAAAAGGAAAACGAATTCGTTAGCCTGACACCGGGCAATGATTTTCAGGTGGAAATCGAAGCGGGACGGAAAAAGAACAAACAGAAATTTTCCCTTGAACTGAGCTGGGTACTGACAGAAAGCAAAGAGGAAAATCCGCCGGAATTCAAAATTTCCAGCCAGGAACCTGAAATCAAAGCCCCGGAAGCGGAAAAAGAGGAAGATGCGGAAAGTAATCTGCAGGATTGACCTTTGCTGAAATAACCCGGACCGGAAAGTTTCCGTCCGGGTTTTGGCAGCAGCACTTTTTGGACTGATAAATTTTGATGAACCCGTAAAAAGTCATATGCAGGAGTTACGCGGTTGAATTTTAACTGTTTGAATTTATTGGATTGTGTCCTGTGATAATTGAAAAGACCCTGCGTCCGTCTGTTAATGCACTGATTCTGAAACGGATCGGATAATTTTCTGAATCATTTGCAAAAGCCCGGCGGATAAGGCTTTTCAATAAGGGCAGGACACTAATATTTATTGTGTGCCTGAAAAATTGACAGTCAATAAAAACAGCAGATTATATTTCAACTGCGTAACTCCTAATATGTTTGAAAATCGCCATTGCTACACTGTTCACCTAACTCGCTCAGTAACCGCTGTGTAAGCCGACATTCCGGTCTTTCCATGAAATCCATACACAATTTTAATAGAAACAATATATTAATAAAATCAGTATACTAATATGCATCAAAACCTGATTTTCCAATTTTTTGCGAGATCGTCAATTTTATAATAACAGGAGTTACGCGGTTGAATTTTAACTGTTTGAATTTATTATACGCCTTACAAATTGACAGTCAATAAAATCAGCAACTTATATTTCAACTGCGTAACTCCTAAATAACAAACGTACCCGTTCACAAAAAAAATTTCTGTTACCACCTCTTTTTGTTTTTCCTCTCTTAATTTTTTTTATAATACCCCAAGTTGCCACCTATAAACGTAACCTGCTGACTTTTCGTTCCGGTAACTTTTGAGTATCCTGTAACTGCCTGATTTTCGTTTGTCATTTCAGTAGGTGGCAACTTGGGGTATAATAACACCAATGCTGTTGATATAAGACTCCCCTCCCTCAGGAGACAATGTGCTGACTTAGAACCTATCCGAAAACCTTTGAAACCGATTTTTAAACCCGGTAAAAACAGGAGTTCCGAACATCGGGAAACAGGTTTTCGGATAGGCTCTTATAGCTGATTTCATATGACTTCGTACTATCTTTCATGCGTTTGCTTTTCATCATAATCAAGTCTGCATTGGCTTGAGATTCTAATTATGAGCAAATATGCTTTTTCAAAAGTATGAAGTCATTTGAAATTGGCTATAGTCCCTAAGTCTTCCCCCTTTATTTTTGGGAAGCCTGAGTGCTTTCATTTTTAATTTCAATTGACTATAAAGGAATACCCTGCCCCCATTGATGTCAGGTTAAGGCTGACCGGGAGTGCCGAACTTTCAGTTTGGCACTTCAGTTCATTTATGCAGCAAAGGGGGCCGTTTTGAATATCTGTTTCAGCATATCCCCCTTACATTAAAATATGATTAAAATTATGTTAGATTATGATTAAATCAAAAATATATGTGCATTGCAAAATACATTTTTTTTAAATATCAGATAAATAATTGTAATTATATTGCAATGCACAAAATATCCGGCAGAAACAGGGATACAGATTCATTAAAAACTAAC
>JAABRU010000077.1 GCA_011390755.1 Desulfobacteraceae bacterium
AAAAGCAGATAGATGAACAGATCCGTTTCCCGGTATTTCACTGTGTAAAGAATATCGGAAAAATGTTCCCGGAGTTCTTTGTCAACAAAACTGTCTTTGACAGGGGAAAGCGTGGAAAGCCGCACATTTTTCCTTATCTCTTCCGGAAGATAAACATCCAGGAAATTTTCCGCAATATCCTTTCGGGTAAAGGTTTCCCGGAAAAATCTGTCATGGGGGTTGGTGATTTCCTGCATTATGTATTGTCCTGTCTTTTCAGTTCGGAAGTCATTCTGTTTCTCCTTTTGTTTTGAGAATCCGGGGCCGGGCAATTCTGTCAGAATACGATTATGCAGGATTACCGGCAATCATGTCCGTCCTGTACAATCGTGTATAATCATGTTCAGAACAATAAACAATCCGGGTACATCCGTAAATTCTGTAAATCCGGGTTCAGACAGTTCCTAATGCATCAGAATTCGGGAACATTTTTTATACCCGGTGCGGATGAATATGCTACCAGACAGTAAATGTCAATGTGCCGGATGCGGAACTGATATACGTCCCTTCAATGCGCCATTCGCCGTCTGCATCGGAAAGCACGATATATCCCATCCTTTCTTTGTCCGGATACTGCAGGGCATAAAGAATCTGATACTGCCGGACAGGGGAAAAGAGATTGTAGATTTTTTTGAATCTGCGGATTTCCCGCTTTCGGATGACACCCGTTTCGGCCCGGCGTTTTTCATGGGCCTTCCGGAAATCCGATAACCGGATATCGCGCCGGTAATCCGCATTCAGGCATTTTTCATAGGCCGGGGTGAAATCTCCGCTGGCAATATACTGAACATAGCTTTCCACCAGTGTGGCATCCAGTTCCTCCGAAGACGGGCCGGGTTTCCGGCTTTTGTAAATCAGAAAAGACAGCCATATAATTGTAAATACGACAAAAATAATTGAAATACAGACAGTCGGATCCATTTTTCTGTGGTTCATCATGTTCATCCTCAATGTGTTGATGGATAAGTCCGGGACTCCCTCCGCTTTTTTCGGACTGTCCGTGAGCCCCCCCAATGCTGTTGACGTAAGAAAAAACTCCCTCCCCCGGCGGGGAGGGCCGGGGTGGGGGAGAGACAACAGAAGATCGGAATCACGGTCGGGTTGAATCAGATGTTGAATCAGATGCTGAATGGCTTGAACAAAGAGGTGAATGGTCAGATTTGCAATCTCAGCAGATCGAAAAGTTTCCCCCGGATACGGTTTTATGACTGTCCCGGAGTGCAAAAATTGTATTTTTGCACCGCCGCATCTACCGGTTACCCATGCAAAAATACAATTTTTGCATTCCTCCGGAAACTTTTCGATCTACTCAATCTGTGATAATGATTGAATCAGAACGTCATGCAGATGATGAGATATTGATTGAACATCGTTATTATCTGCCGAGTGCGAAAACAGAGGCATCCGGTTTTTTGGAAGCAACCCGCCAGCACTGAACGATTGAAAATTCTTTCCATTGGGTACATGATGCAGTGCATTGTTTCACTTGAGATTATGAATTGAATTCCCGGCTTTTCAAGGAATTTAGACATTTTGCATACCCGCCGGACGCGGATCGTCCGATAATGCGTTCCCACGCGGAGCGTCAATGGCATTAAGTTAAGAGCCTATCCGAAAACCTCCGAAACCGATTTTTAAACCCGGCAAAAGCAGGGGTTCCGAACATCGGGAAACTGGTTTTCGGATAGGGTCTAAGCCAAAAATCCCCCCGGTGGGAGGGGTTAGGGGACAATGCTGTTGACGTAAGGTCGGAGGAGTGCCAAACTTACAGTTTGGCAGGCTGAAATTATTCAGAAAAAGACGTGCTAAACTGTAAGTCCGGCACTCCGGTTTTTCTTAAGGCAACAGTATTGGGGTTAGGGGAGGGGGAAGATAAAGAAGAAAACGGCTGCCAAAATTCCGTTTCACTTCATTTTGGCACTCCGTAAACGACTTACCTTTCTACTTATCTTCCGGGGGCTGATTTATCAGAGAGAGGATATCCGAAGCGGAAACATCGGATGAAATATTGTTTTGAAAAAATTCCGGGTCAAAACGGGAATAACAGCTTTCATTTCCGCTGTCCTTGTAACAAAAGTTGTTCATGATTTCCAGATGATGATGGAGGCTATGCCCGTCTATCCCGGCGTAATCGCCTGCAATATGTAAAGAATTGTTATAAATTCTGTGATATGCTTCTGTGTCGGAAGGGCCGCAGTCAATCATACCGTAACCGCTTTTTCTCTCTGTATCATTGATCAGCAGATTATTATACACATTTACAGCCTGATAATCTCCCAGAAACAGATGCCGGTATCTGCCGTTATATGTAATGTTATTCCGGAAAACAGAATACATTCCCCCCTTATCCCAGGCTCCCAGACTGATATGCCTGCCGTTATCCTGAAGATTGAAAATAATACCCTCTGTCAAAGTATAATCTGCTCTGATATAAAAAGGTGCTGTCAGGTTTACAGCAAAACCGCTGTATTGACCATCCTCATAGACCCTGCCCGAATGTCTTTCCGACAGAGGTGTATAAATTTTGACATAATGATCCTCATCTGTTTGCCATCCGCTGATTTCAGGCCCGTCATGTAAGCCTTCCGGCCAGTCATTATAGCATTCTGCAACCGCAATTGCATTGGCACAGATCAGATCCCCGGTCTCGCATCCGAAAGCAGCAAAATCAATTCCTCCGAAATCCGCCTGCCATTCAGACAGGGAACTGTAACAGTTTTGAAGTCCGCTGCAGTCTTTGCGGATCATACTGATCCGCGCTGACGGAGAATCGCCGGGTATATCTGCAATATGAATATAATCGCTGATAATTCTGCTGTCAGTGCCAAAGCTGTTTTTCACTGTCAGGGATACAGCATAAACTCCGCTTTGGGAATAGGTATGGACCGGATGCTGTTCATTTGCATCTGCTATACCGTCATTATCAAAATCCCATTCCCAGGAAAAGGGAAAATTCAGGGACTTATCTGTAAACTGAACTGTAAGCGGCGCTTCACCTGCATTTATATCTGCGCTGAAATCTGCTACCGGCGGTTCATCCGAAGGCGCTGTCAGCTGCCATTCGGTGTATAAATATATCTGATTGCTTCTTCCGACCCATCCGTGTATTTTTGTACGGCTGTCCGGGAATTTTGCGTCAATATAACTTAAGCGGGCACGGGACAAAGGATCAATATATCCGTCCGAATTATATCCCTTGCCTTCCTTATCATAATAAAAGATGGAATCCCTGAAACATCTGCGCGCCCAATCCAGATATTCGGTATCACCTGTCAGCTGATAGGCATAGGCAAAGAGATCTGCCCAGAAAAATGTAACCACAGGTTCTGCGGAATAATCTCTTTTCAGATTGTAAAATGCCGGCTCCTCCGGGTCCAGAGAAGCCAGTCCGGCAGAACCGTCCGGATCATTTTTATGCCAGACCCAGGTACCCTGCAAAGGCATGTATTGGCCTTCCCCATTGAAATTTCCGCCGAAAAGGAACATGTCTTTTATAAAATCTGCCATGCGAATCAGCAGTTCCCGCAGTTCCGGATCCCGGGTTTCATAAGAAACACTGACCATAGCTTCAATGGCATACTTAAACATCACAGCATACTGACGGGAATCATCAATATCATCATCATCTCCGTCTCCGAAATAACCTTTTCCCCCGGCCGCCTGCTCCCGTACCAGCATTCTGTTTTTTGCAATATTTTTTGCAATTCTTATATATTCACTGTTTCCGCTGACCCGGTACAGATGGATGAGATTCAGCATTGCCCATGTTTCCATCCGGGTCTCATGCCGGGCGGGTCTTTGAATATCCGCATCAAACAGTCCGCCGGTTCCGTAATGGCTGATGGCGGCCTGACCGTTTTCTTCTGCTGCCTCCCATGCTTTTTTATCACCCGTAAGCAGATAATAGAGAAGCAGTCCCCCGTTCCAGGTATGGCTGTGGAATGAAACTTTGGAGGGATGAACAGAATGCAGTGTGGGATCGCCGTGACCGCTGGATTCATAAAAGGCCATATGACTGATTGCTTTATCATTTCCGCCACTTCTGCTTCCGTGATACTGATCAGTATCATATCTGTGCTTTGTCATTTCTGTTCCGGCTTTGAAAAAATTTCTTCCGCCGGTTCGGATAAAATGGAGAAGCATGGAATAGGGCCAGTCATAATGAAGTGCGGCAGGGGCCTGACCGGACCATGTCAGATCACCGAAATTCATCCAGTTAAAAAAACGGTTCTGCATTGAATATTCCCAGTAGGGAGGATTTGCCGTTTTCAGATTCAGGATCGTTTTGCCGTTTTCAGAATCTTTTTCATAAACCATGGCCCGCTGATGCTGCTCAAACCGTTGCATGGCTTCATTGATTTCCGGATCCGGGGAAGCAGTGTCTCCGGGGCCTATCATTCCCAAAGCCCTTGTTTTTACATACCATTCCGGCGGAGCGACTGCCATAAGGGGAGCTTCCAGAAATGCTGACAGGCGGGCAGAAGCATTATTATCACTCCCATGATAAAAGCGGAAAGCCATTTCATAGGTTTTATGCCGCCCTGCATCAAAAAGATAGACCCCGCCGTCTTTTCCGGCTTCCCGGCAGTACATATCATATCTGCTGTCCGGATAATCCGCCGATGTGCAGTAGGGATAGTATCCTTCTGAGGGCCAGAGACCGATGGCAATCTCCCCGGGCTTTACAGTAATTTTTTTCGGAAAATTCTGCCAGAAATGACGGATGGCAATCGCGATATTTTCCCCCTGTGAATTTTTGACATCAATCCACCCCGGATGCGTCTGCCCCCTGGAAATTTCTGCTGTATTTTTTTGGCTGATATAAAAAATGCCATCGGCAAAACCCGGTTCCAGGGTATCTTTTTTGCTGTCTGTCAGGTTTTCATGCCAGTCCTGATATAAAGTGAAAACATCGTCACTGTTCAACTGTGCGGAGGTATTTTCAGAATGCAGCTCAACGGCAGCGTCTGCAGCGGTCCTGAGAGAAAGATTCACACTGTCGAAATATACGGCCTGGATCGGTGCAAAATACTGTTCGGGATTTGTTCTGCCGTTGGCTCCGTTATTTTCCAGGGTAAAAAATACTTTAACATAATCCTGATCATTATAAAAATGCAGCCGGCAGTTGTAATACACAAAAGAATGCTGATAGGGCTGATCAAATGCTGTGCTGTGAACAGAAGGGGCAAAATAGGAGCCATCACGGGATTTCAGCACCCCCCGGATTTTAATGACGGATCGCATAGGCCCCTTTTCTTCAATGACAATTTCCCCGGGTTTTTCCAAAAGAGCACTAAACTGTTTTCCGCTTTTGTCGGTCAGTACCACCCCGCCCTCATTCATCTGGGAAATGACTGCACTTTCGGCCTGTCCGTCATTATCGGCATCAAACCATACATAATCAAAAAGATTAAAATAATCCTTTGATATTTGGAAGCGGGCTTTCCCGGTTTCCACAATGATTTTGTCGCTGCTGTCCTGAATATGCAGATTGCTTCCGGATGCACTGCCGCCCGCGCCCTGTTTCAGATAGCAGGTTTTCGTTGTATCTGCATCCATATCCACCTGAAAATCAAGCAGTACCCATTTAATGGCTTTTGTACCGTCATCCGGTGTTCCTCCCCATCTGGACAGAACCGTATACTGGGCAGGAATGATATTCCCCCGGTCATCTGTCAGGTACAAATTTTCAATACTTTGAATATTGGCGGATTCCGGCAGAGGAATGCCGGAAGTCACCGGTTCCGATATTCTGTCAGTTCCGGCCGGTTCACTGATCGTCAGGGATGTAAGTCCGTAAGAATCTGCTGCCGCGAATAAAAGCAGCAACATAATAAGATATAAATAATCAGACGGCTGCCCCGTCCGGATAGTCAACTGTTGTTTCATTGCCCTGCCCTCTCATTAAATTGTTTTTTGTTACACCTCATATCTGTCAAATGTGAATTCAGACAGATTATCTCTTTCCTTCCGCTGTTTTCTTCTTTTACATTCTCACAGACTATAAACGTATCCGTTAAACAAATCAATGGGGGGGAATCTGTATTCAAAAGCAGGAAAATCCTGCCCCAACATAATATAATTCATATAAAATCAAAACGGTTTACCTTATTTTGGCTATGATATTGGCAAAATACATTGCAAGGGAACCTTTTATGTCATGGCGGCAGAACACATCATCTTTATAAAATAGTGAAGCGCAGATGCTGCTGTATATTCTTCTCAAAACAGATTCATTTGGGAAATCCAGTTCTGTCAAACGCCTGCGGATTGCATAAATCATATATTTCATCAGTGCCGTTTTACCTGATACAGTAATATTTTCTGCCAGGGTATCTGTCTTCACATTTTTAATACCAAAGGCCTGCAGGGCCAATACCGGTTCATCATAGGCACAGGAATATACTTTTGCCGTTGTACCGCCGAAACGGTTGTTGATTTCCAGAAACCAGGCTTTTGACGTATCCGGATCATAGAGAAATTCAAAATGATAATTCCCCACAAGCCGGAACCTGTTTGTAAAATCCTCACATTTTCTGAACAGCGCGTGATTGTTCCGAAAGGGTCTGATGCTTAATGTCACCCCTTCAAATTTCCGCTCCACCAGAAAAGCCCGCATTCCGATATGTTCCCCCGAAAGAGTACGGGTTCCGTGAATAACAAGATTGGGTAAAGATAAAAAAGGCTGGGCAATGATGGGATCCTTTATTTCATGAAAATTTTGCAGAAATGCTTTTAACTGTTTCGGGGAATGAACAATACGGACCTTAAATGAAGGAAGAAGGCTGCCCGGTGATGCAGGCCTGAGACATAAAGGAAAATGGGAAGATTCAATATGCTCCACCCTTGTCTGCTGATGCAGAAGATAGGTGGGAAGGACATCCATTCCTGCATTTTTTGCCACTTCAGCCTGCTTTTTTTTCGACAGTATTTCTTTGAATACCTGATTTTCCGGAAGCCACACAGTGGCATCTTCCGGTATTTTGTGACGATTGTCATTAAGCCAGCAGGATACTTTTTCATTAATGGCGATAATGCCGTCTGCATGGAATTTTTTCAAAAAATCACAGATAATCTGAATGCCCTCATCTGTATACATTTTTTCGGGTGTCAGTTTTTCCCAACTGCATAAATAACGGGAAGCCGGTTTGCCGTCCGATGCAGAGCAGATGCATATCATCCCCGGTTCCCAGCCCTGTCTTCCCCAGCTGCGGATACAGGCAAGGGAGGGGGGAGCGAAGGTACTGATAATCACAGGTCTGAATTTTTTTTTCATGAATTTGTTTCCCATATTCTGATCAATTTCTGCTTTTATGCTGAATCAGGTTCTGAAAATGTTTTTCCAGCCGGGAAACAGATTTTTCCCAGGTCCAGTTTTCCAGTATATAATCCCGGCAGTTTCCTGACAGACGGGCGTAGAGTTCCTTATCTTCTGTCAGTCGAATAATTGCACCGGCAAGTTCCTGATCTCCCCTGTCCACCAGCAGACCGGTTTTTTCGTGAATCACAGTCTCTCTGACCCCTCCCTCCCGGATACCGATCACCGGGGTTCCGCAGGCCATGCTTTCCAGGGGAACCAGCCCCAGAGGTTCCATCAGAGGAACGAAAACGACTGCATACGCTTCATTGTAATAACGCACAAGCTCTTCTCCGTATATATGCTCCAAGACTGACAGGGTGACTTTTTTCTCCTGTGCCAGTCTGATAAGTTCCCTATGCACCTTTGGCCGGGTTCTGCTGGAAATAATCATCAGGTCCGGGCGAATATTCTCCGGCACGAATGCAAGTGCTGTAATGATGTCATGAAAGCATTTGCTTTCTTCAATTCCTCCGACAGACAGCACATAATTTTTTTTCTTCAGTCCAAGGTCTTTAAATGACGCACAGTCAACTCCGGGATACACCACTTTTGAAAGAACACCGGGAGTTTTATATATAAACTCTCTCATATAATGGGAATTTGTCAGAACCAAATCGGCATGACGGATATTTATATTGCCGATACAGCCAAACAGCATGGCATTTAGGCGGAAAACAATTCCTGATATTTTTTTATATATTTTTTTTGCTGCCGAAGGTCCCCTGTATGCAAATCCGGGCTCCACAAATTCAAGGGGTTCAAAAGCATCCCGCCTCGGTCTGTGATGATATACCAGGGAGGGAACATTTACCCATCTGATATGATAAGGAATCCGCAAATATGTGCAGGCATCTGCAAATACAATATCATATCCCCTTTTATTCATATCTTCCGCCATTTTCCGGGATACCCGTTTCAGTTTGCCAAGAAAAAATATTTTCCGGATAAGACTGACAGACTCGGCAAGCAGATAGGGCCTGATTTTCCAGGGAATGAAACGGTTCAAATCATAAGTATATGTTTTTCTGACATGATCTTTGATGGGAAACTTTTCTATGGGTGCTCCGGAAAGATGGTACAAATCAAGCGCATGATTACTGCGGGACAAACCTTTGACAAATTCATAGAATGCTCTTCTGGCACCGCTGCCATCACTGGAATTCATGTATGCGGCTATTTTCATACCAGAACCCTTTCCTTCAGAATATTTATGTAAGGCCGAAAATCATCTCTGCGGTATGTTGAAAAACAGATCTTTTTCCTTTTCAGGTAAGAAAATTTACACATTCCCGGGTGAAGATAATGCTTTAAGGAATACAGAATATACCCCCGGTCATCCAGCCATAGCGCAGGTTCCGGATGAGCCTGTACGGCAGATAAGACGGCATGGGCCATTTGGCTCTGCCCGGTTCTGCAGTAATAATCCAGCATTGAAATATTGATCCCCTGTGAAGAAGACAGAATATGCTGCTGCCAGTGCCTTGTGTTGACTTCAATTATATACAGTTCGCCGCTTCCCTGTTCCCGCATAATTTCCACTTCACAGATGCCGTCAATTCCCAGTTTTTCAACAAGCTGAAGTCCCAGTTGATATATTTCAGGTTCCCGGACTGTCTGACACATCAGAGCGGTTCCGAAGTTTTCAGGATACTGCAGCAGTTTCTGTGTGACACATCCCCACAGCACTTTCCCCGAGCTGTCTGCATAGCAGCAGAAAGAATAGGTCTCACCGTCTTCAGAACGGACGATCTGCTGCAAAAGCACTTTGCTGCGCAAATGGGAAACAAGATCGTAATATTTTTCAAGCTCCGCGCGGCTATGTATCACCATGGCCTTCTGCGCACCGACAACACTGTATGCCCTGCCGGTTTTCCAGTCCCCGGAAAATACCGGCTTGAGAATGCAGGGAAAACAGATTCTTCCTGCCACTCCGTCCATTGACTCTTTTGATTCCAAAAGAAATGTTTCCGGGGTATGGAAAGAATGTTTCCGGAGTTCCGTATAAAAAAGATATTTATCTGTAACCTTTATAAATTTTTCTGTTTCAGGAATACTGAGATGATAATATTCGGACAGCATTCCGGCATGGGAAATCAGAAACATCAGCTCGACCTCACTGGTCGGAACAATAAAGCCTTTGCCAGAAAGATCCTGCCCGATTTCCAGCAGTTTTTCCAGCAGGCGATCCGGCTCATTTTCTATATTGATCTCAATGACTGCGCGGAGATATTTTGAGCTGCATACAAAATTTTTCTTTTTTGCAATCCCCATTATGTGAAAATCTGTATCTTTAAAATTTCGGATAATTCCCAGACCGATATGATTCATGTTCATAACAATCACAGACTGTGTAAGCGGCGGCAGAATAGGCATAGTTCGACTTTGATTCCACTGTACAGGACAAAAATTTCAGTAGATCGAAAAGTTTCCCCCGGATACGGTTTTACGGCTGTCCCGGAGTGCAAAAATTGTATTTTTGCACCGCCGCATCTCCCGGTTGCCCCATGCAGAAATACAATTTTTGCACTCCCCCGGAAACTTTTCGATCTACTGAATTTATTTGAAATTAAAAAAAATGCTTAATGCCATTACTCAGAAGATTTCATATTGCAGCCACGAATTGCACAAATGACACGAATATTGCACGAATTACGGTTTGTGCGATTCGTGCAGATTCGTGGCATTCGTGGCTGATTTTAATAATATTTCGTGCAGAGATTTCTACAGAATCCAATAATATCAGTATTTTTTTCTGTACAATGCTTTGTTTCACAGATTTTTACATCGGGAAAAATATGTATCCCGCGGACAGTCTGCCCACAGACTTTCCGTCTGCAACTCCTCCGGAAGCGGTAGATTCCTATCTGGAAATCATCTGATATATGCGCTCATTACGGATTTGAGTTTTTGAAATAAAGAAATATCCCGAATTATATATCGGAAATCGGTATCTTTCAGGGAAATATTTTCAGATTGTTTTTTCCCCAATAATAAAAACAGTTTCTCCATATTGCTCAGTTCCGCATATATTGTTTTCTCATACCGGGGGCAGGAAAAGGATTCTCCCAAAGCCGCAAGGCAGGCCAGATACGGAAAATTGACACCCGCGGATACGGAACCGTACAAAGAACCCCAGAACCGGGGATTCATCTCAAGTATTTTTACATCTCCGCTTTTTTCTTCAATCAGAAAATCAATATGAACAATACCGTTCCACCCTAAAAGGGAAAGCAGTTTCTTTCCGGCATCCAGAATTTCATCATGCCGGATAAAACGGATTATTTTCCCGAATGAAAAATCCCCCCCGTGTTTTACAAGAGGAACCTGAACTGTACAGGCCAGTATTTTACCGTTTTTGCAAAGAACACTCAGATCCGTATCCCATCCTTTGATATATTCCTGAATCAGGAAATGTTTATACAGATTCGGATTGACCTTATCCGCAAAAAAACGCTGAAACTGCTCTTCAGAGGGAATAAGTTTTATCCCGTTCCCGCCTTCTCCGATGAAGGGTTTCAGTAATACAGGGAAAGAAAAATGATTTAATACGGAACTGTCTGTAAAATAATCGGCAAGCCGGATGGTTTTCGGAACACTCAGCCGGTGCCGGACGGCAAAATCATGAAACAGCCCTTTGTCCCGTGCAATTTCAAAGGTCCTGTCATCCGGGATCAGGGCGGTGCGGAAATATTTCTGCAGTATTTTTTTTTGGGAATTGACAAAACGGATGCCGTTCTCACTTATGGGTAAAAGTATATCAATGGGAAAGGCTTTTGATATATCCACCATCTGCCTTAATCGCTCTTCATCCTTTCCGTATTCCCCATGAAGCAGGAAGGATTTGCAGTGCCTTGAAAAATGAACATTTCTGTTTTTATCTGCAAGAATATAAATATTTCTGCATCCGCCATAGGCAAGACTTCGCACCACCTTCAGCGCGCGGTGGTTATCACCGTCAGGAATGAATACTGAAAACTGCCTCATTTTTTCCGCCGCCTGCCTGCCTCATTTTTTCCGGGCACAAAATATCTGCTGATACAAATTCCCAGATCCGAATACTTCACCTTTTTCAATACAGGAATCACAGACTGTTCACTCAGAATTTCAAGATTTGCATATGCAGATGCCGGGTTTGCTGCCTGATACCGGATATAATTTCCACTAACAGTGCCTCCGAATCTGAATTTATATCCTTCATCCCCTTTCTGGAAATCCAGTTCCCGGCATTTATCAACTTCCAAAAGATATTTAATGGAAAACCACCATAAAACAGTTCCCGGAGAATAATCCGAATATTTTTCCCGGTAGGCTGTTTTCAGTGCATAAGCAGTATCACCGGATTTTACATAATAAAGACCTGCAAGGGGAATGAAATCATCGTCAAATCTGCTGCTGTCCTGAATATGCGATAGGTAGGATGAAAATTTTTTCGGGCTGTTTTCAGAATCCGTACCGGGTCTGAAACCGAGCAGGAAAAGCCGCAGCATTTTCTGCCCGGCCAGATATTCTGCAAGTTTTGCATGAAATCTCGGATCAATATCTTTATTTTTCCAGCTTTCATCATATATCCGGTAGAAATCATCCATTATCTTTCCAGGTATTTTTGCAGGTATTTTTGCAGGCCGGTCACTGCCCTCAATGATGTGGATAATATCAAAGTCCCCGTTTCTGTTAAGTTTGTTAATCCGTTTTACAATATTTCTGCGATGGTTTTTTCCCATACTTCTGAAATAGGTTTCTGCATCGGCAAATTGTGATAAATCAACTTTCAGATTGGCAAACTGAACTGCCTGACGGGTACGCAGCTTTTTCTTCTGCACAGCGGACCGCAAAGCGATGATAAACGGGTCTGCCGGGTCAATATATTCAAAATCAAGAATATCCCATATTTCCGATTCCGTTTCAAGCAGATGTGCGGAAAATTTTTCGGCAACCTCTTCTTCCATTCCCTTTAATACGATGCATCCTTTGTATGCCGAATAAATATTTCCGATTATCTCCAGAGATTTCAGCCGGAATAAACGCAGCTTTTTATGGACAATGCAGCAGGGAAGAATGGCTATGGTGTTTCCGTTTTTTTGAAAAACGGCGACATAAAGTTCACGGGGGGGATTTTGGCTGCAATGCAGAATATAATAAAACCAGTCAAAGCCAAGGTAAAAATTATTTGAATGATTCTTTTTCAGAATACCTTCCCAATCCGCTTTTAAGGCCGGAAAGCCTTTTATATCCCTTATAATTTTCATCATTGCACCAAAGACAGTTATAGTCGGATTCCCGGAAAAGGAAATGTTTTCAGAATGCCCATCCCATGGCTTTTTCAAGAAATTCATTTTTATCCGCACAGGGTTTCCAGTCCAAAAGCCGTTTTTCTTCGGAGCAGTCAAAGCGGGCATTGATGGCCCGGTTTGACAAATCCCGGTAACTCAGCAGCCCGCCTCTTTCCCCACCGGCAAATTTTATGGCATATTTGAAAATCTCCGAGAGAAAACAGAGGCGGATGGGATAGGGAAATGCCCTGATATTTCTTTGGGAATATTTTTTCAGACAGGCAATATATTCTCTGGCGGAAAGGGCCGCATCACCTGCCAGATTGAAAGATCTGCCTTCAAGTCCCTCCCTGCCGATAATATGAATCAGCGCGCGGGCCACATCTTCCCCCAGCACAAAGGGAAGGGGATGACTCCCGTCTCCCCAGTATGCGCATACATTATCCCTTGTCCACTGGCCGACCCCGCTGTGGGTCAGAATTCCGTTTTTCCCTACCACAACAGCAGGACGGGCAATAATCAGGGGCAGTCCTTTTTCTTTATGGTACTGTGTCAGGAGATTTTCAATGACAATCTTGGATCTGGCATAAAAATTTCTGCGTTCCGGTTTGCTGTCTATGGGGCTGTTTCCGTAAACAGTCGGAATCTCTCCCGGCAGATCGCCGTAATAATAGACTGCAATGGTGCTGGCAAAAACAAAATATTTCACTTTCTCTTCCAGGCAGGCTTTTGCAAACAGTTTTGCCGGTTCCACATTCAGCCGCTGATAATCCTCCCAGCTTTGTCCCAGTGCATGGGCCAGGTGAAAAACATATTTTACGCCCCGGACCGCTTTTCTGACAGATTCCGGATCCGTAATATCCCCCCTGACAATCTTCACCAGGGGAGAACAGAGCGCCGGCCGGAGTCCTTTGGGATTCCGCACCAGAATTCTGACCCGTCTGCCCCGGGCACTCAGCTGCTCCACCATGCTTCCGCCGATAAATCCGCCTGCACCGGTAATAAGAATATCTTCGCCTTTTTCCTCTCCGAGCTGTACAACAGGCTGCGGTTTTGGATTTTCCGCTATATCTGCTGCCCGGATCCATTTTTCGCAGCTTTCAATAACACATGCACCGTCTTCTCCGTCTGATGGCAAATCTTTCCCCTGTTTCATGGCATCATAAAAGGCGGTGATACTGTTTTTCATGGTCAGGAAAAAGGAATCCGCCCTGTCTTTGAGTTTCAGTTTTGAAAAAACATAATCCGAAAAATCCTTTATCCCTTCCACAAGGGGTGGAAAATAACGCATGGCATTGGCGGTGGGATCCAGATAATCCGGAAATACCGATTTTTCCTGAACCAGATAGCGGTTATTCATAAAATCTGCTGTAATGACACCGTCCTGACCGTACACATGCAGCACACGCTGCGGAGAATATTTACTGCCGAAAGAAAGGTGGATAAAGGCATGTCCCCTGCGGCATTCTGCCATAGCCTGCCATCTGTCGTAAAAAAACTGATCTTTTCCCAGTTCCCGCTTTCCGGTGGCGACAGCTTTTATTTCATCAATATCCCCCAGAATCTCCCGAATCTGTGAAATGGGGTGGGGGCCCTGCTCCAGAATGATATTTCCGGGTTTCTGAAACATCCAGTGCCCGAACTTTCCGAAATCAAGCTGGCCCAGGGGTCCTCCGAAAAAGGCGATGACATATTCCGGTTTTCCGATACGGTGGGAGGCAATATCTTTAAGCAATCTGTCAAAGAGGGGAGAAAAAATGAGGTTGTGGTTTACGCCGAGTTTTACCCTGTTCTCCTGTGCAATGCGGATAAGTTCCCGGCATTCACTGCTGCTGAGTCCCATGGGTTTTTCCAGCAGGACACTCACCCCTTTTTCCAAAACCTCTTTTGCCACAGGGAAATGGTAATCCGGCGGAACCAGAATATGGGCAGTATCAATCTTTTCCTTCAAAATAAGATCATTTACATTGCTGTAAGCGGAAGGAATATTCCATCTGGAAGCAAAACTTTTGGCTCTTCCCGGGTCAAGATCGCAGCATCCGGCAACAGAAATATCCGAAACTCTTTTCAGTGCATCTGCATGAAGGTCTGCAATAAATCCGGTTCCGATGATTCCGACTTTGATATTCTTCATTTCACAAATCCTTTTTTATTCTTTTTTGGCAGTGGGGTCAAATCGCCTGAATCCCCCTCCCCCCTCCCGCGGGGGAGGGGAATTTCAAATCAGCCGGTTTGATTCACTACCGTTTTTTATCAAATGATATGACAGGCTGTAAGGGCAAAACATCCCAAATCTGTTCCAGATTTCTGGCAAGGGAGCAGCCGAAATGGATTTTCGGGACATGATGAACCGCATTTTCCGCTATATCTTTCAATTTATTTATGTGCAGTTCACCGAAAGTCATGACCCTGAAAAGCGATCTGTTTTCCGCCAGATACCGGCACAGTTTTTCAAACCGCCGGATGACTGTTTTTCGGGGACGCATGTTTCTGTACTGCAGATCCAGGGGATTGATAAAACTGAAAGAATGCATCACAATGGTGATGTTCCGGGGCCCTTTTTCAGCAGCCTGCTCCAGCACTTTCCGCATCTGCAGAAAACTTACACCGTTTATATCCAAAGGCCGGTAGCGTCTGCCAACGGGGCTGTATTCCAGAAAGTTGGTGACAGGGAACTCCCAGATTCCGTCTATATATTCAGCATCATTTATATCAGCATGATCCAGGCGGCAGGATTTTCCCAGATAGGCTTTGCTGTAGGAAGTGTCTGCAATAAAACCGTTTTCGGCAAGGGCCGTCAGGGTATTTCTGTCGGCATTGAAATTTCCGGCACGGAAGGCCGTGGGATTCACGCCAAAGCTGTTCAGTGTTTTTTTGCCTTCTGCAATGAACTCGGTCTGTTTTTCCAATGGATAGGTGTATAATTGGTCGGGAAACGAATGTGTTACAGGGCCCTGGCTGCGGAAATTCAGATAATTCGGGTGCAGATGAAGCTGGACATCGTGTCCTCTGCGCATAATATATTCGCAGACGATTCTGCTTTCATTCTCTCCGAAATAATATTTATTCAGTATTTCTGTAAAAAAAGAAACTCTCAGACCGCAATGATCGGCTATATCCATAATCAGGGGAATTCCATAGGATGTATTTCCGACAGTATAAAAAATTCTTCTGTCGTTGCCCACAGGTTTCAGATTTGAATTTGCAAAGGCACCGCCGATGCTGTGTTCGGTATCCACAGTGATAAATATATTTATCTTGTTCTGATTAAGCACAGCAAATTTTTCCACGTCATCCTCTTTTTAAGTTATAACCCAATTTGAGCGATTCTCAGACCTGAATCCGGCCTCCTGAACACCGTATTGAATATGACCTGCTTTTTCGGATCGGATTTTGAGATATACCAGATAACATCTCTGTACCGTGATTTGGTGACTTCTGCGCGGATCAGGTCCGCTCAATCCTTATGGGTTATATTGCATGTTTGCAATATTCGTTTTTTGAGACAATATAATTTTTAGAAATAAGCTCTGATATGGCTTTGTCTATTTCAGATTTGGAAAACTTGGGTTTGATTTTTGAAACAGTATCAGATATGGTTTTTGAGCTTATAGTGTTTCCGGATATTGTGAATTCTCTTTGAATATAAACAATTGTAGCTCTCAGTTCCAATTCTTTTGCATTGTAATTCCCAAAATCACTGATAAGTTTATCAATTTTATTTTTAACTTCTGCATCATTGAGGAAATCTTCAGCTTTTGTTCGTAAATTTCCGTTATTCTTTCCCGGATGTATGCTAAAGCCACCGGTTCCGGATAAAACCTTGTGAACTTCTATACCTTCAGATGTTTCAAGAAAATCCAAGTCATTGTATATCTGAGGCGCAAAAGGGCCATAAATATACAATTCAAATTGATAACCACAGTCAACGTTCAGCCCTTCCTGTAATAAGTATATCATTTTCTGAAGTAATGTTTTCCCAAATTGTGAGCTGATATTTTCTAATCTGTATGACAGTTCAGCTATTAACCCATATCTTTCCCATGGAATGTTAGCTTTCATTTTTTTTCTCCTTATACATAAAGTATTCTACAATTTCCTTCGCTTCTTTTTTACATTCATATGGTGAATATATTCTGTGCTGATTTATAGATTTAAGTTCTCTTACAATATTAGATAGATGTGAAAGAGGTTTAACTTGCTCATTTATCTTGCCCGTATTTAAAGATACAAATATATCACCAGATTCTATTTTATACAATGAGTTTGAAGGATTGTCTATAAAAGCTATTAAATCCTCATACTTATCTTCCAATATTTCTAAAAATTCTAATTCCTGAACATTCGGATTTATCGGAGTTTCGTAAATACATCTGTGGTGTTGTCTATTTGATAAAGTAATACCGTCTTCATTACATTCCCCTGCATTAATCATACCCAACACCTTCCAGTCATTCCATTCCAAATATTTTTTCAATAAATATTCAGATATTGGGGGAGGAAACGCATTTTTTATTTCGATTTGACTGTCTTTTTGCGTAGTTTCAAGCATTCCTTTTAATGTTTTTACAATATGATAATCATATGATCTTCTTGTGTGGTGGAAATATACCTGAGTAAACATCATATATCTTGCAATTATCAAGGCTTCTGCGGTATGTATTCCACCTTCCTCAATTGCAAGTTTAGGAATTTCTGTCTCCGGGTCCATAATAACAGTAATAGTAGAAAAAAGTCTGTTCAGATCATAGTTACCGTATGCGGCACCTATATGGTATGAATCTCTTAAAAGATAATCAGCCCTGTCAGCATCCAGTTGACTGGAAACCAAATCACGCCATAATAAACATCTTCCAAGTTGAGGGCTTCCATTTAAAAACTGTGCGATTTTTTTGGCTGTTATATTGTAATTCTGATTTAACGGATGATTGTCTATAACGTCTTCCATTAACAACGTAACTGCTGCTGCTGAATAATTTTCATGTTTATATTTTTTATTGGAGTTGGGGATTGTGGTCATTAAATCTTCCCCGGCATGAGAAAAAGGAGCATGTCCAACATCGTGCAATAAACTTGCAAGTCTTACTATAGTTCTGTCCGTATCCAAACCAGTTTTGTTGTAATTCAGTTCTGATTTAAGAAATTCGAATCGCTTTTTTACGATTTCGTCAAACATTTTTGTTGCAACATGCATTACCCCAAGAGAATGTTCAAAACGAGTATGCATTGCACCCGGATAAACCATATTGCTTAAACTAAGCTGACGTATTCTTCTTAGTCGTTGGAATACAGGATGATCTATTATATCTCTTTCCCATTCATTTATCTTTATAAACCCATGAACAGGATCTCTTATTTCATATGTTTTCCCCATTTTGTATATCCTTTAATAAATTAAGCAATAACAATCAATTAAGCGGCAGGGGCGTTTGATTGACGGCAGCCGCGTCATGTCAGGACCAATTCCAGCATCAATCCCCCGTAAGTCCCTGTCCGCGTCAATGCCGGGTTCAGGTGAGCCGCTAAGGCGGCAGTAATCAGTCTTTCCTTCTGTTTCGACACTCCGCCGATGTTTTTTTGCATACCGGCCAGACTGTTTTACCGGGTTTTCCAAAATGATTATCCGGAAAAACCTGCAGTCTGTTACTTATCGTATGCAACCCAGACGTTTGGTTCGATATATCTGCCAATATTTTTTTCTATATTCACTGATATGGGATTTAGTGCACCTTCTATGATATAGTCACCTGATCCCGGAAACTGTTTTCCTGTCCAGCCTGCCCACTCACTGACTGTCCCTTCAATTTTCATTGCCTTTTTGCAGACCCTGATTATCATACCGCCATTTTTCTGATGAACTCTGAGCCAATTGTCAAATACAGAACCATCTTCATTTTTCCATTTTATGTATTCATCCATATCTATCAGTGGATATTCGCATTTGTTATTGGGTCTGACCGGGATAATCAGTTTTTCTAAATTATATTTCCGCATAAGATTATGCATCTGACTTGTGGCAAATGAACTGATACCTTTGCCCTGATAATCAGGATTAACGACAATTTGTACACCAAGCAGCATGTTGGGTTTCCGGCCTTTCTTTAGGTCACTGATCGCCTTTGTTACCCCCCAGCTCCATCCCTCATCAGGTAATTCTTCTATTTTTCCAGTATACTGTAATGGAATTGTGTTTATAACCGCAGCGATCTCTTCCTGATCTAAAATCAGGAGTTGATATTTTTTATATGCTTCAACGAATATTATTCCATTATTGCCCCCGACAGTATCGTGCAGTATAAACTCAGGCCATGCTTTTATACAAATGGCATCTGCTTTTTCAAATAACTCGAATTTTTCTTCTAAGGAAAAAACCCTTAACTGATGATTCATTGCAAGCTCCCTGAATTAATTGGACTGAAGGTATCAGTCCATTGATTGATCTTCACAGAAATAATCTGCCCTGCAATCATTTTGCAGGATAGTGCATTGTCATAGCTTAATTTTAGGGTAAACGGATTTCAGTTTATAACTGTGTAAATAAATTATGCGATGCCCAACCCTGATTTTTAGTTCTGACAAAGCACTAGTGTTCCGTCAGGGTTTAAATGACGGGTTGAATTTTTTGCAGGGTGGGCACATGTTTTTCCGTGCCCACCTGAATCGGTGGGCAGCGCTGCGCTTTTGCCCACCCTACAAAAAAAATTCAATATGTTACATACCCGTCAGATTAACCCTGACAGAGCAGTAGTACATGTTCACATTGTTTTTTTGATAATCCGATCCTGATAACACCGCAGAAACGCACAAACCTGCGTTTCTGTCCGGTTTTTTTGCCGGAGTGAAAGGTTTCCGGCTTTTCAGGGGACACTCAGAATAAATACCGGAGCATATGCCAATGCACAGCATATGCTTATTGCAATTTAAGGATGATGATTTCATGAAAAACAGCAAACTGATTTTAACAGCTTCTTTTCTGACCGGAATACTCCCTGCCGTCCTGTATATTTTATACATCTCCGGCCCGGAACCGGCCGCAGTCACTTTTCTGATTCTCTCACTCAGTTTTTTCGGGGCCTTCCGCATTTACAGCCAATCCGGCGGAGTTTCGTCTCAGACTGTCCGAAACCTTATGGATGAAAATATTCGGACGCTTTTCAATGTCAAAGATCAGACCGAAAAAATGACGTTGGACATGGTGGATGTGATGGGGAAAATTCTGAAAAAAACCAGTGAGGGTTCCGAAGAGGCCGCGGCCATTGTGGATTATTTTATCGGAATTCACGGCAAAGAAAAAAGTTCTTTCGGAGTCAGTTATATTTCCCAGATGATCAAAAAAAATGAACTGGTACTGCAAAAAGCCGCTTCCCTGTTCGGAGATATCAGCCGTGTAAACGGGGAATTATTGGAGAAGGTGCAGACTTCCGCACAGAAAATAGAAGGAATATACGAATTTGTTTCCCAAATTAACGAACTTGCCCTGCATACCCGGATTCTGGCCTTAAATGCAATGGTAGAGGCCGTGCGCGCGGGGGGGGAATATGCGGGCGGCTTTGCTGTTGTGGCCGATGAAGTAAAAAAAATGGCGGATCGCTCTGACCAGATTGCTTCCAATATCGGAACAGTTGCCAAAGAATCCAAAGAAATTATGGATTCCCTGCGCAGTGAAATGCAGGTACGGGTGCAGGAAGCCGTGGAAGGTATGGAAAACATAGAAAAAGACCTGATAGACACCTTCGGAACCCTGAAAACCGGTATTGATAATATTTCCGAAGCCATTGAAGTTGTCACCCTCAATTATCAGGCCATTGAAAAAGACATCAAAGGTGTTATTGTGGCACTTCAGTATCAGGATATTACATCCCAGCAGCTAAATGCGGTAATAAGCGATTTTTCGGTATTTACTGAAAATCCGGAAGCAATCCGGGAAAAACTGGAACCGGAAAAAATAAACATTCCGTCGCAGGAATTGCTGCCCTCCAGGACAGAAAAAGAGAAAAATCTGAAAAAAGTCCATGCCCCCCGAGAATCTGTGTATAAAGAATCGGAAGATTTTGATGATGATGTGACTTTTTTCTGAGGAGCAGGTGTTTTAGGTGTTCGGTGTTCGGTGTCAGGTGTTCGGGGTTCGGTGTTCGGTGTCAGGGGTTCGGTGTCAGGTGTCACAGGTGTCAGGTGTTCGGTGTCAGGTGTCAGGTGTCAAGTTTCAAGTTTCGAGTTTCAAGTTTCGAGTTTCAAGTTTCAAGTTTCGAGTTTCGAGTTTCAAGTTTCAAGTTTCGAGTTTCAAATTTCGAGTTTCACATATTCCAAACATAGGAGGAAAGCATTGATTACTTCAACCCGGAGAATTGCGAACAAAGTTGTCCTGACTGTTCATGAAGATATTATTGATCTCAAATCCGGTGAGGAATTCAAAACCGCACTGACAGAACTTTATGCAAAGGGAGAAAAAAATATCGTACTGGATTTGGGGGATATTCAACTGATTAACAGCCACGGTATCGGAAAAATACTTATGTTTTACAAAAAATTCAGAGACGAGGGCGGGCAGATTTCTGTCACGCGCCTCAGCGGCAGCATACGGGAAATCTTTGAATCTTTGCTTCTGGTAAATATTATCCCGGAAATTTCCCTGGAGAAAGAATAAGGACGCGCGCAGATGCCGAAATCCGATTTAGCCGCTGCATTCACAAAATTTTTTTCCGAATATCTGCTGCACCCGGAAGAAGAGGCACTGGTCCGGATTGCGGAAATCGGAAGGAATCTTGTGGAAACAGGGATTCCGCCCGAAGAAATCGGAGAGCTGTTTGAAACTGCCCTGAAATATTATGCGGAAAAATTTCCGGATGTGCGTCTTTCGGAAACCGCCGGAAAAATTTCGGTTCCTCTGGTGGAAATGCTCATTGCCTACGGCCTGGCCTTCCGCCAGCAGAATGAGCAGCAGCAGGTCTATGAAAAAACCAGACTGGCATCCAAAATTATGGAAAACTCTCCGGACGGCATATGGATGGCCGACAGCAAAAGGCGTATTCAGACTGTGAATCCGGCATTTTCCCGAATCACAGCCTATGAATCCGCCGAGGTTATGGGGAAAAATGTGGCCGTGCTGCATGGTCTTTCCCCGGATGACATTGTTATGGAAAAAATATGGGAAATTATCCGGAAAGACGGCATATGGAAAGGGGAACTGGCCAGCCGCCGCAAAAACGGAGAAGTTTATCCCGCGCTGCTGCGCATCAATACCATTCGGGATCATAATGAAAATATTGTAAATTATATCGGAGTTTTAAGTGATATATCCGAAAAACACAAAGAAGAAAATATCCGCCTGGAACTGGATCGGGCAAAAGAAATATACAATCTGGTCGTACAACCCCGACTTCCGGAAATCACAGGGATTGAAATCAACGCAAAATGTATTCCCGCAGAAAATATTGGTGGCGATATTATGGAAATCATCAAGATTAATGAAAAAAAACTTGTTGTCTTTCTTGCGGATATTACCGGTCACGGTGTTTCCGCTGCCATGACGGCAAATACACTGAAAATGCTTTTCCGGGAAATATCGGAAAGTACTGTGGAGCCGTCCAAAATATTCCGTTATCTCAACAATGTAATGTATAATAATATTCTGCCCGATGATATGATCGCGGCTTTCTGCAGCTGCATAGATTTGGAAAACATGGAAATGAATTACTGCCTGAACGGTCTGCCGAACCCCTTTATATTCCGGGATCAGAAAGTACATTTTTTAAAACCCACCGGTTATCCCCTGGGGGTTTTTAAGGAAATGGAAAACAAATGTCTTCATATCCCCCTTTTCCAAAAAGACCTGCTGGTACTATATACGGACGGCATCAGTGAAGTCAGGGGGGAAGGGGGCCGGGTTTTCGGCAATCAGGGAATTGAAAACAGTGTGAGCGATAAAAAGCATAATTCCCGAACCATTGTGGAAGATATTTTCAGGGGCGCGGAAAATTTTCAGCAGAAAAACTATTTTTCCGATGATATTATTATTCTGGCCATTAATATTTATGATGAAAATACAAGTTTCCATGAAGCAAGGCACACCAACACCTACCGCTTTCCCACCAAAAGTGTCTGCAAAGGGAAAACCAAATTTCTGTTTATTGACGAAGTGGTGGGTTTTTTCTTAAACTATATTTCCGAAACCGTCCGTATTGCGGCCGAAAACCTGGGCGGAATGAAAATCGCGCTGTTTGAGCTGCTGCTCAATGCCATTGAACACGGCAACCTGGAAATGACGCAGTATAAAAACGATCCGGATTTTTATGATTCCGAAGAATACTGGAAAATATTTAATGAACGTATGAATTCCGAAACATACGGCAACCGGCAGATCAATATTGAATGCAATCATAATAAGGGGGAAGTGGAGATTATTATTGAAGACAGCGGGCCCGGTTTTGATGTGGAAACCGCAGACAGCCCCCTGCGCGAAGAAAATGTATCCAAACCTTCGGGCCGGGGCATCGCACTGGCAAAAATGAATGTGGACAGACTGCTTTATAATGCCAAAGGCAATACAGTAAGACTGATAAAGCAGTTTTAAGGGACTCTGCAAAGCGCAGCGGAACCCACTCGTTCCCGGCCTCTGCAGTACCATTACGTTAAGACTCCCCTCCCCCGGGGACAATGCTGTTGCCTTACCAAAATAATCCCCCTCCCCCGGCGGGAGGGGTAAAACAACAGTCTGTAATGAATAACAGTTTCCACCCTCCCCCCGCCCCCTTCCCGAGGGAGGGGAGTCTTAAGGCAGCAGCATTGCCGCCGGGGGAAGGGGATTTTGGGCTTAACTTAATGGCATTGGGGCGGAGCCCGGGAACGGGTCAGCGAGGCAGTATCTGGCCGGGAGCGGGTTGAACACAATTACACTGATGATACGCACTGCTTGCGTCTTACGGTACGGATTGACAATTTATCCATTTTGCAGGAGAATTTTTCATGGAAACAGACCGGGAAAAAACAGAAAACATTATTTATAAAAACCGGAAAGCAATATTGGACGACTGGATGGAAAAAATAAAAAAATTATCTGTCAGTCCTTTCACAGAGCGGATTCCGGAAGCGCAGCTGATGAAGCAGTCTTACGATTTGCTGGAAATGCTGAGACAGGAAATATCAAAACCCGGCAATGGGGAAATCGCGGGGAAAGAATCGGAAAAACTGCTTTCCCTGCTGCGGAATATCATCAGTATCCGCGCGGAGCAGAACTTCAGTTCTTCGGAAACCGCGGCTTATATTTTTTCTTTAAAAGATGTCCTGTTCCGGTATTTCCGGGATTCTTTTGCTGATGCTCCCGGAATACTGCAGCAGGAAGTCATGCGGGTCAGCAGCATTATTGACCGGGTCGGCATTATCAGCTTTGATATTTATTCGGAAATACGGGAAGATATCATCAACCGCCAAAGCAAAGCCATTATGGAACTTTCCACCCCGGTCATCAAGGCATGGGACGGCATTGTACTGCTCCCCCTGGTCGGTATTATTGATACTGTCCGTTCCCAGGAAATGATTGAACGGCTTTTACAGGGAATTGTGGACAATGAGGCCCGTGTTGTGGTCATTGACATCAGCGGTGTACCGGTCATTGATACCAAAGTGGCGCAGCATCTTATGAAAACCGTTACCGCTGCCACCATGCTGGGATCCGAAGTGATTCTTACCGGTATCAGTCCCGAAATAGCCCAGACCATTATCAAACTGGATATTGATTTGGGTGTAATGCGCACCCGCGGCAGTCTGAAAGCCGGAATTGAGGATGCCTTTCAGCTTTGCGGTCTGAAAATAATGCCGAAAAAAGAGAATGCGTAAGGAGAATATAAAATGAAAGTACCCATTTTAAAACTGGGAGATATTCTGCTGACATCCATTCAGGAGGATCTGACAGACCAGGATGCGGTTGATTTTCAGAATGATGCCTTATGCAAGGTGCGGACAAGTGAAGTCATGGGGCTGGTGGTGGATATTACCGCGCTGGATGTGGTGGATTCATTTATGGCACGGGTGATCAATGAAACTGCCAATATGGTCCGTCTTCTGGGAGCGGAAGTGGTGGTATGCGGAATGCAACCTTCGGTGGCCCTGACCCTGATTGAAATGGGACGGGAACTGCTGGGGGTTGAGACTGCCCTGAACCTGGAACTGGGGGTTGAAAAACTCAGATCTCTTATCGAAAAGAGACAATCATGATGAAAGAAATCATCGGTCTGCAGCAGCAGACAGATATTATTCAGGCCCGGAAAATCGGGAGGGAGATGGCAAAAACTCTCGGTTTCGGTTCTGCGGATCAGACCCGTCTGGCCACAGCCATTTCCGAAATTACCCGGAATGCCATTCAGTACGGCAGGGGCGGTCACTGTGCCATCAGCGGATATTCGGACAGAAATGAAAGGAAAATAAGCATTTCTGTTGAAGACCGGGGGCCGGGGATTCCGGATATTGACAAGGCAATGGAAGACGGTTACACAACCGGTCACGGTCTTGGAGCGGGGCTTCCCGGAGCCAGACGCCTGATGCATGAATTTCATATTGAATCCGGTTCCGGGGGCACAAAAGTGGTCATGGGCATGAAACAGAAAAATTTTTAAAAAGGCATTGGGATTCAGAGATCAGGAATTGGGGGGAGAATCAGGGGACAGATGCGGAAAGCATATTCCCCTCCCTCTCATCCCGGATCCCTGCCCTCTGAAATAAAAAAATGAAACAGACGGATACATACTCCGTTGCCGTATCCAAAGAAATCCATGTTTCCCAGGCCCGGCAGCTCGGAGTAAAAATTGCAGAAAGCCTGGGATTCGGAAAAGCCGACTGCTGCATCATCAGTACCAGTATCTCGGAGCTGGCGAACAATCTGATTATCCATACATTCAGGGGAGGGAGCATATTTTTTCGGGTACTGGAAATAAATGATAAAAAAGGAATTGAAATCATTGCCGAAGATACGGGGCCGGGAATCCGGGATATTGATCTTTCCATGCAGGACGGATACAGCACCTGCGGCGGACTGGGCAGCGGACTGGGCGGTGTAAAGCGGCTGATGCATGAATTTGAGATCAAATCGGAATACGGAAAAGGAACCTGCATCACAGCCAGAAAATGGAGATAAAATATGCCCTGTGCCATCGTGAAAAAAGCCTATAATAATGATATATACTGCGGGGATGAATGCGCCTGCTGGGAAGACGGGAACCGGATTGTCCTTTTTATTGCGGACGGACTCGGTCACGGCCGGGAGGCAGAGATTGCAGCCAGGGAAGCACTGAAATATGTCTCCTCCCACCTGCACGAAAAGCCCGAGGATATTTTTGCCGGATGCAATGCGGCCATCAGAGAAACCCGGGGGGTTGCCATGGGGCTGGCCATCATTGACAAAGAAAAGAGAAATCTGACATATGCGGGTATCGGCAATACCCGTGCCCTGATAGCCGGGGAAAAAATCAGCCGTTTATCCGGAAATTACGGCATTGTGGGTGCCAATTACCGGAAACTCATACCGGAAATACTTCCGCTGCCCTGCGGATACCGGGTGATTATGTACACTGACGGAATTGAGGAAATGATAGAACCGGAACGCTATATTCATGAAAATGCGGATCTGAAATTCCTGTCGGAAAAAATAATGGAAAACTGGAGCAAAGACTCGGATGATGCGGCAATCCTGGTGTTCAGAGTGCTGTATGACAGAGACAACACGGTTTCCGGAGGAAAAATGATAATCATTACAGAAGAAATGAAGGATGTTCTTACGGAATTGATGAACACCGGAGTGGGCAGGGCGGCCGCGGCACTTTCCGAGCTGCTGCATACGGAAATTCTTTTAAGTGTGCCTTTTCTGGAAATCCTGAACCCGGAAGAGATGCGCTCTTCCCTTTTATCCGATATAGAAAATGAATTTGTCAATATAAAACAGGATTTCTGCGGCGGCCTGGCTGGCAAAGGAATTGTTTCTTTTCCTGTCAGCAAGGGAAAAACCCTCATAAACATTCTGCTGGATTCCTTTAATGAAGCAGAAGAAAATCTGAATGTGCTGGAACTGGAAGCCATTTCGGAAGTCGGGAACCTGGTCATCAATGCCATCGGCAGTACCATCGCGGATATGATCGGTCAGGAAATCGAATGCCGGCTTCCTTCAGTTTCCATTGCCAACCACATGATAGATATGGATGAGGAAAAACCCGGGAGTGTGTATGTGGTGGGACAGACGGATTTTGCCGTAAAAGACAGACTGATCGAAGGAAAAATACTCTTTGTTTTTTCCTATGAAAACATAGAATCGCTGGTGGAGAGTTTTTTGTAAATTTTGTTTCAGTGCAGGGGAGGGTAAAGGATAAATGAAAATTTTAATTGTTGATGATTCCATGATGGTCAGAAACAGTTTGAAAAGAATGCTGGAAGCATCCGGTCTTCCGGATTTGGAAATCCGTATGGCACCCAACGGAGAAAAGGGGCTGTCTCTGTTTGAGGAAGATACCCCCGATATTCTGATTGCGGATCTGCTCATGCCGGTATTGGACGGAACAGAAATGGTCCGGCAGCTTTCCGATATAAAACACAGATGCTTTATCACCGTGCTCAGCTCCAATTTCCAGAAACCGGTAAAAGACAGACTGCTGCGGCTGGGCGCGCATCTTTTTACGGAAAAACCCATTACCGATGAAAAACTGTCTCATATTTTGAAAGAGTTTGAAAAATTCAGGACATCTCTTTCATGAATATTCTTCAGTCGGAATCCCATTGCCTGGCGGAACTGTCCGCTTTTTATGACGGATTGGATACAGGCATTATGATTGTGGACAGCCGTCTCAGGATTTTTTTTATAAACGACTGGATACGCAGTCATCTGCCTTTGGCAAAAAAAAATGCCCAAAATCTTTCGGATATCTATGAAGACCAGGATATCAGTTTTGCCCGGTATATCATCCGCAAGACCATCCGCTACAGAAGTCCCCATATACTTTCCCAGGCTTTTCATTCCTGGGTTATCCCGCTGCCGGACAGACGTTTTCCGGACAAAATAATGCGGCAGGGAGTGCGCATTATTCCCTTTTCCTGTAAAAAAGCGAAAGAGGAACTTGCCCTGATCCAGATCAAAGACAATTCCGAAACGGTTCTCCGGGTGCAGGGCATGAAATTTTCCCAGGAAAAACTTTCCGAAAAAAAAAATGAACTGGAAAAGTCCAACCTGCAGCTGCAGAAAGAAATTTCCGAACGGATTCTGGCAGAAAAAAATCTGCGGGAGGCCAGGGACAGGGCAGAATCGGCCAGCAAAGCCAAAAGTGAGTTTCTGGCCAAAATGAGCCATGAGCTGCGCACCCCCCTGAACAGTATCATGGGCTTTGCCCAGCTTCTCCGCAAGTCTGACAATCTCAGTGATAAGCAGAAAGACCGTTTGGGAATCATTGATAAATGCGGTAAAGATCTGCTGGATATTATCAATAATCTGCTGGATCTTTCCAAAATCGAGAGCGGACATTCCGAGCTGAATCCGGAAACCATCTGCCTGCGGGATTTTCTGCAGCAGATTTCGGATATCTGCGGGACACAGGTACGCAAAAAAAATATCCGCTTTCATACGCATTTCGCACCGGATCTGCCGGAATTCATTTATGCGGATGAAACAAAACTGCGCCAGATTCTTTTCAATATTATCGGGAATGCTGTCAAATTTACCCCCGGAGGCGAGGTTTCTGTTTCTGTTTCCGAAACAGCCGAGGGTATCCGTTTTCAGGTGGATGATACGGGCATCGGGATTGATTCGGGCCAGATAGAAAAAATATTTCTCCCCTTTCACCAGATTCACAATTCCAGCCGTTTTGTGGAAGGAACCGGCCTGGGCCTTTCCATCAGTCACAGTTTTCTGCAGCTCATGGGCAGTCAGCTGCAGGTGCGCAGTATGCCGGGAAAAGGAAGCTCTTTTACGTTTACGCTTTCCGTACCCGAAAATATCCCCCGTTTTATTCCGAAAACCGACGGGGCATGGAAAAAGGAAAGGGACAGAAGAAAAAAAATCCGTATTCTGGTGGCAGATGATATTGAACTGAACCGTGCCGTACTGAAAGAAACACTGGAGCATATCAATATTTCTGTACTGGAAGCGGAAAACGGACAGGTATGTATAGAAAAAGCAAAACAGTTCCGGCCGGATATGATACTGATGGATGTCAAAATGCCGGAAACCGGCGGTCTGGAGGCGGCAAGAGAAATACGGACCTATCCCGAACTGTCCGATATTCCCATTATTGCCATTTCTGCCAGTGTGGACAGTCAGACCCAAAAAGAATGTGTGGCAGCGGGTATGAACAGTTTTCTGGAAAAACCCTTTGGCATGGAAGAACTGCAGATTTTGGTAAGCAGTTATTTTTTTAAGGAAAAACAAAGCGCAAAAAAGCCGGAGTGTGAGAATATGCCTGAAACAAAAACGGAAAACCGTTCTGCACCTGAAATGATTCTGCCTCCCGGAGAAGAACTCCGCAAGCTCATTCACCTGACCCGCATCGGAGATGTGAAGGACCTGAAAAATCATTTGGAGAAGATAGCAGAATCAGAAAAAAAATACTGCGCTTTTGCCGAAAAATGTCTTCAGTTATTACAATCTTTTGAACTGGAAGAAATTCTCAGAATATGCGAGGGCTGATATGAAACAGGAAAATCCCATTATCCTGGTTGTGGATGATGATCCCAATAACCTGACCGTTCTTTTTGATGTGCTGGATACAGGCAATTATGAAATCCGTATTGCCAAAAACGGGGAACGCTGCCTGGAGATTGTGCAGCATGAAAAAACGGATCTGATCCTGCTGGACGTAATGATGCCCGGCATGAACGGTTTTGAAGTCTGCAGCCGTCTCAAGGCAGACCGGAATACCCGGGACATCCCGGTGATTTTTATGACGGCATTATCGGAAACCATAAATAAAATCAGGGGATTTGAACTGGGAGCCGTGGATTATATCACCAAACCCTTTCAGGTGGAAGAGGTCATGAGTCGCATCAAAACCCATATTCAGCTGCGGAATCTGATGAATAAAGAAAAGGAGACAGATCGGATCCGAAAACATTTTTCCTCTCTGGCCGGACAGGATCTGCGCAGTTCTCTGTATATTCTTTCCGCAGGCACGGCATATCTGAAGCACCATGGTGCGCAGCTGAAAGAAAAAGACATATCCGCGGCTTTTCAAAGTATGGAGGAAGTCATCCGGAAAATGCTGCTGATTTTGGAAAATATCAGCGCATCCCCCGAAAACAGAACCGGGCCGGGCTTTTTTTCTCCCGAATCCCTCGACATTGCCCGTTTCACCGAAAAGATTCATGCGGAATTTTCCCGCCTTATTCAGGGCAGTCATATATTTGACTATTCCTGCAGGGCCGGAAAAATCCGCTTGTCTGCCGATCCCTTATTACTCCGTTATCTGCTTTTCCATCTGCTGTCCAATGCCTTTGCATATTCCCCCCGGGGCTCAAAAGTGTCTCTGACAGTCTGCAGAAAAAATGCGGAAATCTGTATTGGGGTCAGAGATCAGGGAAAAGGCATAGCAAAAAACGAGCTGCCGCATATATTTGAAGCATTCCGGAAAAGCAGGGAAAGCCGGGGCATGGGGCTGGGGCTGAGCGCTGCCGGACATTTTGCCAAACTGCATAAGGGAAGAATCGAAGTTGAAAGCGAAAAAGGAAAAGGCTCGGTTTTCAGTCTGTATCTGCCGGAAAAAAAAGACACAGCCGCTGCCTGAGAAAGCATTCCGGCAGTGGTATTTTTTTGACTGATGCATTTCAGTGTAATAAACTTTTATTATAATAACGGATAAACATTTTTATGCGTTTTTCGTGCATATCCCGGTTTTTGCTGAAAGAGAGGGTTTTCCGTACCACACAGGGGCATCGCTGACGTAATGCATTGTTAAAACGTTCAGTATCTGCTGTTTCCCCGCTCTCTTTCCCGACCTGCCGCAGACGTTTTGAAGGCAGAACATTTTTACAGGCTTCCCAATAATCTGTAAAAATAACAGCATGTTTTCTGTAATCAGGCGGAAGGGATTTCCATAAAGGCAGACAGGTTTCACCTGAGCGATCTCCGAAAGCAGATCCGGCAGTCTGCCGGGTATCACGGTTTACCGCAGGCCAAATCCATACCTTATCCTCTTTTGAACCGGTGAATGACCACATTTCATCCATTCCAATTTATTAAGCATCCGGATTCCCCGGTTTTGTCTTATAATATTCCCGAAACCGGAATCAGAACTCAGATACAGAAACAGCACCATGCCCAGTACCGACACCCCGGTGAGAATAAATTTTGTGCGCAGGTTCAGGTGGATATTGGAAATAAAATTCATGCCTGTTTTTCCCCATTTGATCTGATTGACATAATCGGAATGAATCACAGTTGAGTGTTAGTCTGCATTATTCATACGTTTTAGTCCATAGCAGATAAGCTGCTGATTAATTTACTTATACAAAAACACGGCTTAAAAACTCAGTGTTTTGTATCTTCCTGTATTT
>JAABRU010000227.1 GCA_011390755.1 Desulfobacteraceae bacterium
CATACTGTGTACGGGGCGGAGCCCCGGAAAAATGCGTTACGGGGCAGAGCCCCGTAACGAGTTGTAAAGGACTTTCATATAAACGGCCATGATTATGACTCACAACGAAGCATGAAAATGCCACACCGTAGAGACGCACACCGTGCGTCTCTACAGGAGACTTTCATATAAACGGCCATGACCGCAGGGTCACAACGAAGCATGAAAGTCACCGGTAATATGCAAAAACCGCTTCGCTTATTTTTTGCACTCCGGAGACTTTCATATAAACGGCCATGAGTCATGACTCACAGCGAAGCATGAAAATCTCTCCCCGGACTCGTTACGGGGCAGAGCCCCGTAACGAGTTGTGCAGGACTTTCATATAAACGGCCATGAGTCATGACTCACAGCGAAGCATGAAAATACCGTAGAGACGCAGGGTGGCAGGGTGTGCGTCTCTGCAGGGGACTTTTATATAAATGTCACAAGACCCCCAATCATGAACTTATTCGGAAACGTTAATATCCTGTTTCTGCACAATATTATATTATGAGAAAATCATGTTTCAATCCCTGTTCCGGTGCTGTCCCGATGTTCGGAAACATTTTCTGCAATTTGTCTTTGTATTTTTTCTGTTATAAGATAATATATAAAGGATTATGCAACCCGTACCGGAAAGAAAGGAGACATATTACATGATGAGGCATGAAGAGTATCAGGTGTTTCTGAAAGGGCAGTTCACCGCCCTGGGTGAAAATTATGTAAAAAAACTGCGGATTATATGAAAAAGCGTTTTCCATTATCACCTCCCTGAACACCGATCCTGTTATTCCCCGACTTTCGGTGTTTTATGCGGGAACCGGTCAGGGGAATCCCCGTGATCCGGTGTGCATGTTCCGTTCCCTCCTTCTGATGATTCTGCTGAAAATAAGTGATACCGGGGAATGGGTAATGAAAACGCCCCCCTCTGTCCCCAATACTGTTGTCTTAAGAAAAACCGGAGTGCCGGACTTACAGTTTAGCACGTCTTTTTCTGAATAATTTCAGTGTGCCAAACTGTAAGTTCGGCACTCCTCCGACCTTACGTCAACAGCATGCCCCTCTGTCCCGGAGGAAACCCCATGCGAAGACACACATATAATATGAGAAAACAGACACATGTGTATTCATGCCCGGCCAAAAGGAACACACACAGGGACGGAAAATCCCTGTATGTTTTTCATGGGGAGGACTGCCCGCTGAAAGAGAACTGCATGGGGAAAAGTTCTTTGGGACCTTTTGTTTACATAAAAGCGGACACCGACCCGCGCCTGTATCCCCCGATCCCCCGTGACAGTAAGAAGTACAGGAAGGCGGTAAAACTGCGTTCCGGCAGTGAACGCCTGAACTCATTCAACGATGCGCATGTGCCGGACCGTTCCTGCCGCGACTCCCGGCGGAGTCTTATCCGGCTTACTTTTGCGAACATCCTAAAACATGCACTCATCCGTTTCATTGAACAGACAAAGAAAATTTCCCTGAAAGATGCTGTAAGACAGCAGCCTGAAAAAATTATAAAATTCTCCCCGTAACCCGCATACCGTTTCCGTTCATACGCGAACGTATTCGCGTTGAATCAGTAAAAATTTTTCAAAGAACAGCGGACAGTACTGAAAAAAAACGTTTCAGTGACTGCCGGGGATACCCGCGTCCGTTTTCCGGGCTTTTCCGCCGGATTTTTCCTTATTAACGCATAATATCCTGAAACACATTAGTTTTCCCTTACGAAACCTGTCTTTTATGGAACATATTCCTTTTTTCAGGTTTTTATCAATGTCCCGAAATGTTTCCGAACAAGCTCTTGTTGGCAAATGGATTTACAATTTTATTCATTTTTATTATTCCATAAGAAGCTGTTTTAAAAATACCATTTTGAGATAAAATGTGCTATCATTACATATCCGATAATAAAATACAAAGGAGATATTGTAATGAAACCACCGAAAGCATATTCGACAGATCTGACAGATTCTCAGTATAAACTGATCAGCAGGTTTCTTCCGCAGGCGAAAAGCGGACCCGGTAAAAAAGGCAGACCCGCAAGTGATCCCCGTACAGTGATAAACGGAATATTATATGTAAATAAAACAGGTTGTCAATGGAGAATGCTTCCGGGGGATTTCGTTCACTGGAACACCGTTTACGGATATTTCAGCAGATGGTCAAAAGATAAAACGTGGAAAAAAGTCATGGATATTCTACGGAAAAAGGAGAGAAAACGGCAGGGCCGCAAAGAGAATCCGTCAGCCGGAAGCGTTGACAGTCAGAGCGTTAAGACTGCCCTTCAGGGTACGGAAACCGGGATTGACGGGGGCAAAAAGGTCAGAGGACGGAAACGGCATATCCCTGCTGACACCCCCGGAATCATACTGTCCGTTATAGTAACGCCCGCGAACGAAGGTGGGAGAAACGGACTGAAATGTCTGCTCACAGACTGGTTTTCAAAAGGTATAAGCAGGTTACGGAAAATATGGGTTGACGGAGGATATTCCGGTTCATCCATATATGAATGGGTGAAAAATCTGAAAAAAACCTGGCGCATTGACCTTGAACTAACTGAAAAAGAAGGAAAAGGATTTAATGTGATAAAAAGGCGGTGGGTAGTGGAAAGAACATTCGCATGGATATTCAGCTTCCGCCGGAATTCGAAAGATTATGAGACTCTCATACGGAACAGTACGGTCATGATTCAGATATCAATGATAAGCATTTTATTGAGAAAAATTGCATAATAATATTTTTAAAACAGCTTCTAAGCAGAAAATCCCCTCCCCCGGCGGCAACGCTGTTGACTTAATCTGAAAATCCCCCTCCCCTTGCGGGAGGGGTTAGGGGAGGGGTAAAATAACAGTCTGTAATTAAAAACAGTTTCCCCCCTCCCTCAGGGAGGGGGGGTCTTAAGGAAACGGCATTGAATATATTCCTGTACACTCAGAAAAGCTGCGGAGGAGTGCCAGACTGAAAGACTTCGGCGAGCTCAGTCGAGTCGTTTGGCAGACTTTCAAACTTTCAGTTTGAACTCCCCGTTCCGGACTTTTTAAAAGGATAAAAAATTTATTTAACAGTCCACTAAATCAGATACTGCTTTATTCTATCAGTTACTTCCGTAAATTCGGAAAGAAGTCTGTCTATTCTGCCAAAATCAAAAAAATCAATCGCTTCAGACAGTTGCCGACTGTAATCCCCAAGCAGATCTGTCTGATATTCATCGGCCATTTCTTTGAGCTTCTCCGCAAACGCAGTTACCTCATGAATGAAAATGCCATCCTTTATTTCATTCCATCTGGGGATCATGTCATTTTCCAGACAGCGGATCAGTTCCGGCAGTTTTGCTTTTGCCTCTTCACTGAGAACCTTTTCCTTCCTGCCGGAACAGACGGTCTCCGGGATCAGAAATATATCCGGAAATATCTCCGGCAGAACCGAAAGGAAGGTCTCATATTCCTGTTCCAGTTCTTTTAACAGGTCATCCATCTTTGTTCCGCCCTGCTTTCCGATCACTTCCATCCGGTATGCCGCCTCCTCCATCCTCTTTACCGAGAAATTGGCGCATATTCCCCTGATTGCATGTGCATACAGACGGATATCCCCGGCATTTTTTTCACGAACCGCGGCCTTTAATTTTTCAAGCCCGTCAGATATATATTTGGGAACATCTTTTAAAAAATGTTTTACACATGACCGGTCCATGCCGATCCGCGTTGTCAGTTCCCGGCAGTCGAATATTTCAGATACTGCCGGATCACTGCCGGTTCCGGTTTTTTTCCTTTCCGGAAGGCCGGAATCCTCCTGCGGCTCCGGGGCCTCGGTCAGCAGGAGGAATTTTGTGATAACAGACAGCATTTCATCCGGATTCAGGGGCTTTGTAAGATAAGCATCCATACCTGCGTCCGAACATTTTTTACGGTCTTCGGCAGTGGCGTTGGCTGTCATGGCCACAATGGGAATATGCGGGTTCAGTACGCCGGAATCCGGGCCGCGGATGATGCGCGTGGCCGTAATGCCGTCTGTTTCCGGCATCTGCATATCCATGAGCACCAGGTCATAAGGTCTTTTCCGGAGCGCGTCCACGGCTTCCCTGCCGTTTCCGGCGATATCCACCACAAAGCCGTATTTTTCCAATATGAACAATGCGACCTTCTGATTGGGGATATTGTCCTCTGCCAGAAGAATGCGGCAGGTTCCGGGCTGAATGCCTGCGGTTATTGCCGCAGGCTGCAGGTCTGCTTCCGCAGACTGCAATTTCCCGGCATTCCGCGCCCTGCGGAAAACAGCGGTAAACCAGAAGGTTGACCCCCTGCCCTCCTCGCTTTCACATCCTGCTTCCCCGCCCATGAGTTCGGCAAGCTGCCTGGAAATCGCCAGGCCCAGTCCCGTGCCGCCGTACCGCCGACTGGTGGATGTATCGGCCTGTGAGAAGGACTGAAACAGTCTGTCTTTGAGCGCATCGGGAACGCCGATGCCGGTGTCTGTGACGGAAAACCGGAGTGTTGTATGGGTTTTTGTATCTTTGTCCGAAGATACACGGATATCTATGCCCCCCTCACGGGTGAATTTCACGGCATTGTTTACGAAATTAAGGAGAATCTGGCGGATCCGGATCGGATCTCCTGTAAGATAGGGATGCACATCCGGCCGGATTCTGTATGTCAGGCCGAGACCTTTTTCTCCGGCTCTGGGTTCCAGCACTTTCACAACAGAGCCGATGGTATCTGCTACGCTGAAATCCCTGTTTTCCAGTTCCAGTTTTCCGGCCTCGATTTTGGAAAAATCCAGAATGTCGTTCACCAGGGCAAGAAGAATCTCGGATGAGACCCCTGCGATTTCCGCATACTCCCGCTGCTCCTCATCCAGACAGGTATCTGAAAGCAGGCGGGTCATATTGACAATGGCATTCATGGGGGTTCTGATTTCATGACTCATGTTGGCCAGAAATTCACTTTTGGCCTTATTTGCCGCGTCCGCATCCTTTTTTGCCTGGCGCAATGCCTCCTCGGTCTGCCTGCGTTTGCTGATATCGCGGGAGACCCCCACGATCTCCAATTCCCCGTTTTCTTTTAAAAGCAGTGTGCTGGCAACTTCCGTCCAGACCCTTGATCCGTCTTTGCAGAACTGTTCGACTGTATCTATCTGCGTTCTGAAACCCATATCTCCGGCAAGAAAAGCCCTCACCCGTTTTTCGAGGTCTGAGCGGATATGCTCCAGAGATGCAGGTGTAACAATCTGTTCCAGGGGCTGGGCCAGCACCTCTTCCGCTGTGTATCCCCGCAGTTGTTCCACAGACGGACTCACATAGCGGAATTTCATGGTTTTCAGATCCAGAATCCACACCACATCCGCCATGTTTTCCGCCAAAAGACGATAGCGCTGTTCACTTTCTCTCAGGGCTTCGGCGGTCTGTTCCAACTGACTGTTTTTTTCCGCAAGGGATATTTGCAGATTTCTGATCATCAGATGCTTTTTTACACGGGCCACCACCTCTTCAGGATAAAAGGGTTTGGTGATATAATCCACTGCATCCAGGTCCAGTCCTCTGAGTTTGTCCTGTATATCGGTCAGGGAAGTCAGGAAGATAACCGGAATATCCTTTCCGAATTCTTTCAGACGGCGGCACAGTTCAAAACCGTCTATGCCGGGCAGATTCACATCCAAAAGCGCGATATCCGGCAGTACGCGTTTCAGCCCCCGGAGCGCGCTTTCCCCGTCTTCCGCGGCAAAAACCTTGAAATCCGCGTGCCGAAGATGTTCAAACAGCACACCGAGATTGGCCGCCTCGTCATCAACAATCAAAACCCTTCCTTTTTTCTCTGTTTTCAATGCATTCCCCAATCCGTCCTCTGATTTCATCACTTGAAAAAAGCAATCCGCTCGGCAGTACCGATACCATTCTGTCTGCAGAATGCCAGAGCCTTGCCGCTGAAACCGCCCACGGACAGGTAGGCAGGCAGCACTGTTTTATCCGGGAACTGTTTTTCAAATTCCATGACCTTTTCATGGAAACCGCGGACCTCCGGCAGTCCCATCTTTTTCTGCGCTTTCTTAACCTCAGCCAGGACAGTGCGTCCGCAGGATGATTCCGCCATCACATCAATTTCCATTTCCTTTCCGTCTGAACGCTGAAATTTATACCGCTGAACCACATTTCTGATATTCAGTTCCGCTGTGTCGCTGATGCCGCTAAAATATCTGTCCAAAGAAAACCGTACCCTGGACCGGAACTCCAGAAAAAGCTGATATTCCGCATATCTGCCCATCAGAGCATTCAGTCTGCCCTGCAGACTGTTCCGCTCGGTTTTCAGATTTTCGAGTTCTTTACTGAAGCCTTCTTTCAAATCCGGCGCGAACGATGTGATTTCTTTTTCAAACCGGTGGCGCAGAATCAGATAAATGGTGCCGTCCTGAAGACCGCTGTAATCAATATCAGAACCTCCTTTTTTCAGCACATCCGCCTTTACCATCATCTCCAGTTTTTCACGGATGGCATTTTCTTCAATATCCAGCCCCAGTTCATTTTTCAGTTCTTTGGGTGTCCATTCCCTGTCCGCATGTTTGCTCAGATGGAGCAGCAATTGCTTGGCATGGCGGTCATTCACTTTTTTCAGGGTCAGTTCGATATACTCCCCCCAGGTCATGGACATTTCCGATGAGGGATCCGTGATTTCATAATTGACCGTACTGACAACGCCTTCCTGGGTGCTCAGGTCTTTTTCCTCATATTCGCTCTGGATCACACAGGAAATGAAAAAGGGGTCCGACATGCACAGGCAGTTGATCTGTTCCGCGGTTTCATTGGTGACCGGAACATCCATTGCTTCGGCGTATTTGTACACCGCCTCCAGTCCTTCCTCCGGCGTAAGATAGGGATGCATGAAATGGCGTTTCAGGCGACCGGCCTCCAGATATTTGTCAATCACCGAAATCAGCCATCCCACATAAGAACCTGTCACCAGCATGGGCGCGATTTTGGATTCCACGCAGTCATGAAAACTGCCTGCAAGGGTTTCGTCCGGCGCGGTCTGATGGTGCTGATCCGGATAAATATATTGGGTGATATTCTGGAATTCATCCAGAATCACCAGAATCCGCTGATCATAAATCCCTGCAAAGCGTTCCGGCGCGGTATAGGCGGTTTTCCACATCAGGCTGTGCATTCCCTGATTTTTGTAGTTGCTTAATACATCTGCATCATCTGCCAGGAGTTTCACGGGTTTCGCAAGTCCGTATTCCCTGATTTTTTCCAGCGGAAGCGGCTGTTTCACAAAGGATTCATCTCTTTCGACAAAGGAAATATACTGGGATGCAAATGCACAGTAGTATTCAAGGGCAAATTCCGGCAGCCATTTTTTTACTTCCGGAAAGCTGTAATAAAAGGGGATGATCGTGCCGTTTTCCGTCCAGAGCCTGTTGAAAATCCGCTGAACCACGGCCGTTTTTCCGCTCTTTCGCCGGGCAAGGATGACACGGGATTTCGACAGCCGTTTCGGAATTTTTTCCAGCCAGTTGTTCAGCAGGCGGAAATCCCTTTCCCGGCCCACCAGCAGATCAGGATTGCCGATTCTTTCCGTCAGAGGGTATCTCATAATTATATCCTTTCATGTCTCAGCCTTTTATCCGTGGGCTGTCAAATATATTTCTGTACAATCAGAAAAGCTGCGGAGGAGTGCCAAACTGAAAGACTTCGGCGAGCTCAGTCGAGTCGTTTGGCAGACTTCCAGACTTTCAGTTTGGACTCCTCCGTCCGGACTTTTTAAAAGGGTAATAAATTTATTTGACATTCCAATCCGTCAGTATTTCTGATTTCATTCATTTTACATTCTGTAACAATTTTCCCGCTCTGTCTGCAAAAGGGACATATATCTGATCTGAGTGCGCGGGTTTTGAAAGTTCGGTTAATATCATAAGGGTTTGACAGTATGGGTCTGTCGCTTATAAAAAAACGGTAGTGGGTTAAATCCGTTGATTCAAATCCCCCTCCCTCAAGGGAGGGGAGACCTTATCAACGGTTTTGGCCCACTACCAAAAAAACAAAGCTGCCAAAGGGAAATCCGGTCCTGGCAACGGCGGGAAATGTCAGAAGAAAAATGGGGGGGCACCTCCATGAACAGCCTGCGGTTTAAGCCGCAGACTGTTCATGGTCACAGGCTGTTCATGCTTATTTCCGGCGTTTTCCCATCCTTCTTCCGAAAATAAAATATGCCAGACATCCGGCAAAAGGGACCATGGCCACAGCAATTGCCCATCCCACCTTTAGCGGTTGGGAAGGGAAATCCCTTAATGCAATATCCACAATGGCCCACCAAGTCAGCAGCAGGAAGACAATACCGCCGCCGATAATCATATATACCGAAGTCAGTTAAAAAGCAATCCGCTCGGCAGTACCGATACCATTCTGTCTGCAGAATGCCAGAGCCTTGCCGGTAAAGCCGCCCACGGACAGGTAGGCAGGCAGCACCGTTTGATCCGGGAACTGTTTTTCAAATTCCATGACCTTTTCATGGAAACCGCGGACATCCGGCAGTCCCATCTTTTTCTGTGCTTTCTTAACCTCAGCCAGGACAGTGCGTCTGCAGGATGATTCCGCCATCACATCAATTTCCATTTCCTTTCCGTCTGAACGCTGAAATTTATAACGCTGAACCACATTTCTGATATTCAGTTCCGCTGTGTCGCTGATGCCGGTAAAATATCTGTCCAAAGAAAACCGTACCCTGGACCGGAACTCCAGAAAAAGCTGATATTCCGCATATCTGCCGCTCAGATCATTCAGTCTGCCCTGCAGAATATCACGGTGTTTCCTGAGTTTTTCAAGTTCCCGGGTAAAACCTTTTTTCAGGTCCGGAAGAAAATCATTGATTTCCTCTTCAAACCGGTGTCTGAGTATGAGATGGAGGCTGCCGTCCTGTAATCCTTTGTAGCGGATATCGGAAGCGCCTTTGGCAATCACATCCGCCTTTACCATCATCTCCAGTTTTTCACGGATGGCATTTTCTTCGATCTCCAGTCCCAGTTCATTTTTCAGTTCTTTGGGTGTCCATTCCCTGTCCGCATGTTTGCTCAGATGGAGCAGCAACTGTTTGGCATGGCGGTCATTCACTTTTTTCAGGGTCAGTTCGATATATTCCCCCCAGGTCATGGACATTTCCGATGAGGGATCCGTGATTTCATAATTGACCGTACTGACAACGCCTTCCTGGGTGCTCAGGTCTTTTTCCTCATATTCGCTCTGGATC
>JAABRU010000228.1 GCA_011390755.1 Desulfobacteraceae bacterium
TATTTGTACACCGCCTCCAGTCCTTCCTCCGGCGTAAGATAGGGATGCATGAAATGGCGTTTCAGGCGACCGGCCTCCAGATATTTGTCAATCACCGAAATCAGCCATCCCACATAAGAACCTGTTACCAGCATGGGCGCGATTTTGGATTCCACGCAGTCGTGAAAACTGCCTGCAAGGGTTTCGTCCGGCGCGGTCTGATGGTGCTGATCCGGATAAATATATTGGGTAATATTCTGGAATTCATCCAGAATCACCAGAATCCGCTGATCATAAATCCCTGCAAAGCGTTCCGGCGCGGTATAGGCGGTTTTCCACATCAGGCTGTGCATTCCCTGATTTTTATAATTGTTCAGGACATCCGCATCATCCGCCAGGAGTTTCACGGATTTTGCCCGTCCGTATTCCCTGATTTTTTCCAGCGGAAGCGGCTGTTTCACAAAGGATTCATCTCTTTCGGCAAAGGAAATATACTGGGATGCAAATACACAGTAGTATTCAATGGCAAATTCCGGCAGCCATTTATTTACTTCCGGAAAGCTGTAATAAAAGGGGATGACCGGGCCCTTTTCCGTCCAGAGCCTGTTGAAAATCCGCTGAACC
>JAABRU010000365.1 GCA_011390755.1 Desulfobacteraceae bacterium
TGTGCTCTTCCGATCTAGAGAAAATCTTTTTTCTCATCAAATCCAAAGCCGACGAATACTGCTTTACCAATTATGCCCTGATCCATCTGGACGGCACTTCCGCGATGAGCAAAAAACGGATGCTGAAACGTTTTGATTATAAAAACAACCGGATTCATGATGTAAGACTGGAAACTGCGGGAACCATGGATATGGATGTGGAAATCAAATTTGTCATGGGGGAAAATACCTACTCCGTGGATGTGGACAAAAAACAGATATCGGAACTCAAAGACCTGTATAAAAGTTTAATTAAAATTTCTTCACTCCAAAGTGAAAATGCCAAACTCTTTCAGTTTGCCGAAAAAAGCCTGAAAACAGCGGCAGATACGGTTAACCTTTCCGCAGCGGCATCCCCCCCGGAAATGCAGTTCCGGCTGATTAACGAATATGCTTTTGACTGGATGAAAAAAGCCCATGAAAACTGCCTGGGCAAAGATTTCGGCAAAATCTTCGAGATGTTTATCAACAACTGAAAACTGTCATGAAATTCAATCCCCTGACACTGAAAAAAATCCGGCGTTTCCGGTCTGTCCGGCGGGGGTATTATTCTCTGCTTCTCTTTGGTCTGATGCTCCTGTTATCTCTGTTCGCCGAACTTTTTATCAGTAACCGGGCTTTGATCGTCCGTTATGAGGGACAATATTTTTTCCCCACATACGGACACATGCTGCCGGGCAAAACCTTCGGACTGGATTATGATTATGAGTGTGATTACCGGAAACTGCAAAAGCATTTTGCACAGGAGGGAAAAGGAAACTGGCTGATACTGCCGCCTGTTCCCTACAATGCCTATGAAAATGATTTACGGGAGGATGCCTTTCCTCCCTTTCCCCCTTCCCTGAAAGACCGGCATCTGCTGGGAACCGACGCTGTGGGGCGGGATGTGCTGGCCCGTCTGGTTTACGGTTTCCGTATTGCCATATTTTTTTCCCTGGCCCTGCTGGCGGCCAATTACAGCATCGGGGTCAGCATCGGATGTGCCATGGGCTATTTCGGAGGAAAATTCGATCTTTTTTTCCAGCGCATCATCGAAATATGGTCCAATATTCCTTTCCTTTATGTTATCATTATCATCTCATCTGTTATTGTTCCCAATTTTTTTATGCTCATCCTGATAATGGCCTTTTTCGGATGGATTGGCATGACATGGACCATGCGCACGGTTACTTATAAAGAAAAAGCCAGGGAATATGTACTGGCGGCGCGGGCATTGGGTGCATCGGATTTCCGTATCATTTTTAAACATATCATCCCCAATACCATCGCCATTATCGTCACTTATGCGCCATTTTCGGTTTCCGGAGGAATTGTTGCCCTGACATCCCTGGATTATCTGGGTTTCGGTCTCCCGCCTCCCACACCCAGCTGGGGGGAACTTTTGAAACAGGGCTGGGCCAATATGAGCGCGTGGTGGATTGCCGCCTCTGTCATTGCCGCTATGATTATCACCCTGATTACAGTTACTTTTATCGGGGAAGCCGTGCGGGAGGCATTTGATCCCAAACTGCATACGGTGTACGAATAGTTTTTCGCCGGTACGCGGCCCCATTGTTTATATGAAAATGTTGAATGCTGAATACTGAATGATTACAGTCTGTAACAGTTCTTCATTTTCATATTTCGTTGTGAGTCACTGTAGGGTGGGTGAAGCAATAGCGTAACCCACCGTTATTACTCATGGCCGTTTATATGAAAGTGTCTGCGAAAAACCGGCTTCGGCCTTAATTTTCGCACTCCGTACAGCTTTCATGCTTCGCTGTGAGTCACGGCTCATGGTGGTTTATAAGTACCTCAGCAAAAGTTCTGTAACATAATTCTGACTTATGACACTTCAGTTTCAAAGACTTTCAACTCAAAAAATGATGATCTCGTAAAAAGTCCGAAAATTAGGTTTTGATACACATTAATCTGCTGATTTTACTGACAGCGATTTTCAAAAATCTGACTTTTTACCGATTCATCAAAAAATGTTACAGAATTATTGACAGGGTACTTAATGGTCTGTCAAATACATTTTTTACCCTTTTAAAAAGTCAGGACAGAGGAGTCCAAACTGAAAGTTTGGAAGACTGCCAAACTTTCAGTTTGGCACTCCTCCGCAGCTTTTCTGAGTGTGCAGAAATATATTTGACAGTCCACTTAATAGGCCATCGCCAGTAACCAGCGTTCCAAAGTGCCGGGACCTTCGGATTCCCTGTCTATGATTTCCAGTATCCATTCTCCCTGCATGGGCTGCCCGGCCCTGACCATTGCAGACAGACCTTCGTGATTGCTGATGTCGTAATTCCGCCGCACATCGGCCCTGCTTCTGCCCTCTCCGAAAGCCTTGAGTACCACACTGCGCCCTCCGGGAGCATAAAGACTGATTTGCTGTCACCGTAGGGTGCGTTAGCGAAGCGTAACGCACCGAACCGGAGATATTACGGGGCGTTACGGCTAGCGCCTAACGCACCCTACCTGCTGCGGCACGCACGGTTTTCAAAACCGTGTTACAGCAGACTTTATC
>JAABRU010000366.1 GCA_011390755.1 Desulfobacteraceae bacterium
CGGATTCCGCTGTCGTCAGTCCGGTCGGTCTGCACAGGAGTCAGATCGTTATTCTGAATATATTCAGATGGTAACTGTTTTTCTCAATAGGGGTGTTACATTACACCCTTTTCAGTTATGGCAGGACACAATACGAAAGTCGGAAGCCTGAAATTTCAGACTCCGGATTTTGCCGGAGTAACAGGATTTCTGACTTTTTACGGGATCATCAGATAGGGGCTCAGGGATTTTTGAAAAGGAAACGGATGGTTTTGGGGGAATCCGGGGAAACTTTTCTGCCCAGTGTAATAAAACCGTTTTCCTCCAGAGTCATCTCTTCCCGCTTCAGGTTCTTCCCCTGCCCTTTGTCCGTCATCACAAAGGTGCCGTTGGTGCTGTGGTCGGTGAGAACAAAAGAACCGTTCCGGTATTCAATCCGGGCATGGGAGCGGGATACCCGTGTATCAATTACTTCCAAATCATTATGTTCCTGCCGTCCCATTGTGACCGAAGGACGGGTCTGACTGACTTCCACAATCGTTTCACCGAAACGCAGTTCCATTGCGGCCGGTTTTTCTTTTTTCAGGGGAGCAGCGGATTTGATTTCGGCAGTTTTTTCTGCCGGAATATTGAGCCGGAGAATATCGTGGCATGACTGGCATCGGACGGGCTTTCCCGACTTTACTGCCGCTTCGAGGTCAACAATATTCCGTTCTCCGCAATCTTCACAAAAGACAATCATTGGTCATAGTTCCCTGGAATTGCAATTCTTGGACTTTATTCCCTCACTGTCCCTTTAGGAGTTTTTGCGTAATAATTTGATTTCATCTCTCAGCAATCTGAATTCAGACTGAATCGTTTTCCGCATATCTTCCATTGCTTTCAATACTGCCTGTATCTGCTGTGGTTCGGATGACATATCCGCTGCAGAACTGATTTTTCCTCCGGAATAGGTTCCGCTGTTATCCGCAGCATCCGGTTTCAGACGGTATTCGGTATCTTCTTCATCCGCCGATTCCTGTTCCTGCGCAGCTGCTGTTTCTTTCTTTTTTTCTGCCCTGCTTTCCCCGCCCGGTTTACCGACAACAATGTCTTCCTTCAATTTTTTATACTGACTCACCTGGCTGACGAGCATTTTCCTCTTTTCCGTCTCGCTCATCTGATCGGAAAGCATTGCCATCTCGAGATTTTCATACACCGAATTCAGCAGACGTATGGAATCGGGGTGGGCTTCAGCTCTCTTTTTCCGGATATATTTTCCCAAAGATCCCATCAGCTGCAGAAAAGCAACCACGATTTTATCCTCTTTGCTTTTCTGCTCCAGTTTACGGACCTCTTCCCCCAGTTTCTGCATTACCTGATCTGTAATTTCCCATTCCAGGGACAGAATCACCGATTTCAGGTCTTTGATGACAGAATTTTCAATTAATTTGGGATCAATCATTTTTTGGGGCCTTTTCTCCGGTTTATCCTCTTTTTCAAAAAAATTGTCGAGGCGGTTATCCGGTTCGGCGTTCTGTCCACTGTTTTCATCTGCCACTGCCTCCTGATCCGGTTCTGCACTCCGGTCATCTTCTCCGAAAAGGTCATCCATGCGGCTGTCAACCTGTTCGGTAATGACATTTTCTTTTTTGGAGCCCAATTGCCTACCCTCCTCTTTCCATTACTGAATATAAATACAGGTGCCGGAGAAATAAGAAATATTACTGCTTCCAAACCTCTTTGATTTTCTCTATGGCCTCTGCCACTTTCAGACGCAGCAGCCCCAGGGAAACCTGTTTTCCGAATATGGAAATCAGCAGAAATTCACTTTGCACTTTGCTGAAATGGATGCTCTCTGTTTCCCCTTTGTGGAAAAGCAGGGAAAATTCATCCTCTCCTACAATTTTTGCCATGGTATCCACCGCTGCAAAATTTGCGGAAGCCAGTGCCGCAAGAGAATACACATCATGTTCACACTGTCCGTTATCCCCCTTTGCAATGATATTTCCTGCCATATCAATGAGCAGCACGCTGTGAACTCCGCTTTCCACCAGATCATCCATCAGTACCTGCTCTATTTTTTCAAGCTGTTCCTGACTGAGGGTATATTCCGTAAAAGTGATGTCATCATCATAATCAGTTGCCAATTGCCTGTCCTCCTATTTGAGTACCTTTTGCAGGGAAGCCATTGTTAATGATACTATTTTTTTCAGAGTGGGGATCACATTGTCACCCGACAATGCACTGGCCCCGAAAGAAGGAATTTTCAGCTGACTGTTCAGATCCTTCTCCATCTGTTCCATAGACATGATGGGAACCCCTTCTTTTGCCAGATCTCTTTTGTTGTACTGTAAGACCAGAGGAATTTTAAAAATACTTTTTTTATACACCGCAAGATTTTCCTGAAGGTTTTTCAGGGATAAAAGATTTTTCTCCCTCTGTTTTACCATGGAATCCGCGACAAACACCATTCCGTCCACCCCTTTGAGCACCAGTCGCCGGGTTGCATTGTATTTCACCTGGCCGGGAACCGTGTATAATTGTATTCTGACATCATATCCCATAATTTTCCCGATGTCAAAAGGCAGAAAATCAAAAAAAAGCGTTC
>JAABRU010000078.1 GCA_011390755.1 Desulfobacteraceae bacterium
AGCCCCGTAACGGGTTGTGTATGACTTTCATATAAACGTCCATGATATGCAATCACAACAAAGCATGAAAGTTTTTTGTACGGGACGCGGAGCGTCCCGCAGCTCGTTCCCACGCGGAGCGTGGGAACGAGGTGCGCGGGGAGACTTTCATATAAACGGCCATGATATACAATCACAACGAAGCATGAAAATACACCGTAGAGACGCACGGTGTGCGTCTCTGCAGAAGACGCACACCGTGCGTCTCTACAGGGGACTTTCATATAAACGGCCATGAGTTATGACTCACAACGAAGCATGAAAGTCTTTTTATACCGGACGCGGAGCGTCCCGCAGCCCGTTCCCACGCGGAGCGTGGGAACGAGGTGCGCGGGGAGACTTTCATATAAACGGCCATGAGCCATGACTCACAGCGAAGCATGAAAGCTGCGCGGAGTGCGAAAATTTAGGCCGAAGGGCCGGTTTTTCGCAGACACTTTCATATAAAATGGTGAAAAAAATCTATAGCACTGTCGGAGTCATTTATCAAATAATTAAAAATGCCGGACTGCAATTCACATTTTTTCTCCGGAAATGATCCGCAGGATTTCCCCATAACGGTACTGTCTGGCCAAATCAGAAAGGATTTCATGCAGTTTTGGGTATTCCGGCTCCAGATTTCCGATGAGACGGGCAATGCGGTCATCATCCAGATCATGAATGGCCTGCTCCAGGTCTTCCGGCAGTTCCGGGGGCAGGGAAGTCTTGATTTCCTGCGGATTTTCCCGCGGCAGTTCCGTATCGGATAAAATTTCCGTCTGTTCAGGATTGGGGATATGTTTTTCCGGAGAAAGAAGTGTACAGGCGGCAGGGATGGAAAAAACAAAGAGGGAACCTCCGGCGCGGGTATTTTCAGATGCATCTTTCTGTGTAACCCCGGGGCAGGAGGGACTGATGAGGGTAAGTTCGCCGCCCATGAGGCGGACAAACTGTCGGCAGATGACCAGCCCCAGACCGGTTCCCTCCTCCTGTTTCCTGCCGGTTTCCGTCTGTACAAAGGCATTGAAAAGTATTTCTCTTTCTTCCGGAGCAATACCCGGCCCGCTGTCTTCCACTTCAAAACGGATGAGACATTCGGGATTTTCTTCTGCCGCATCCGGGAGAATTTCCGCTGCGGCCCTTACCCATACCGAGCCTTTTTCGCTAAACTTGATGGCATTATCCAGCAGGTTGATCAGAATCTGCCGCAGCCGCGTGCGGTCTGTCCGAATCTGAAAAGGCAGTGTTTCCCCCGTTTCAAAATGCAGGTGCAGACCTTTCTGCTGTGCTTTGATGCGCAGCATATTTTCCACTTCCCGCATCAGTTCCCGCAGATCAAAATCTGTTTTGCAGAGAATCATCCGGCCGGATTCCACTTTGGACAGATCCAGTATCTGATTAATCAGGGAAAGAAGATGTTCGCCGCTGTTGATGATAATTGCAGTATGTTCCAGGTGTTCCGAAGGAAGATTCGGATTTTTCTCCATCAGCTGGGTAAAACCGAGGATGGCATGAAGGGGAGTGCGGAGTTCATGGCTCATATTGGCCAGAAAGATGCTTTTGGCCCGGTTTGCGGCTTCCGCGGCCTGCCGTTTTCTTTCCTCCTGCTCTTTTTCCTGACGGCGGCTGCGGCTGCGTGCTTTTTCTTTGGAATAGGCGAAAAAACTCAGCACCATATAGGCACAGATGCCGCATATGAGATTATATCCCATGGAAAAAACAGTTCCCCGGTAAAGATAGACTGTGCAGCAGAAGCCGGTATACAGAAAAAAAAGGAGAAAAGCTCCGGACAGCTGCATTGGAAGACTGCGGATTTTGGAAGTCCAGATGAGAATCAGGCAGAAAAAAAGAAAACTCATAAAAATTTCCGCCCAAAAACCCGCAGGACGCAGGGGCGCGCCCCGCAGAAGTGTGGATGCGGTTTCTGCTATGATTTCAGCTCCGTATGCCATGCCCACAGGTGTGTCAAACCAGTCATGGGAAACAGCCGTGGTATCGCCGATAATGACAATTTTGTCCTTTACCCAGATTTGCAGTTCTGCGGTTTCCAGGGGATCATATTCGGACATATGCAGAAATTCGGAGGCCGGAATACCTGCATAGCGGGATAAAAACTGATATTCTCCGGGAAGCGAAGAAAAATCAATATAAATATCATAAAAATGATCCAGAGGTAAAACCTGTTCACCGAGAATCAGTTTTCTGCCCTTTAAAGCAGGTCTGACATTCAGGTAGGCGGATACGGCCTGCACCGCAATGGGCCAGCCGTCTTCCAGTTGAGTAATTTCCGGCCGGATACGGAGACGGTTGAGAAATGTCAGGGAAGCGCTGGGGGATGTCAGATTGATATAACCGCTGCGTGCGGATTCTTTTAACAGGGAAAAGGGATAGCGGATGGTCTGAAAGCGGTTTTTACTGTCAAACATGGCGCGGGAGGCCAGCACAGCAGAACTTTCCCGCAGGGCTTCCGCCAGCAGATCATCTTCACCGAAAGCATCCGGCAGATCCAGCAGCAGGTCTATGCATATGACCTTCGCCCCCAGTCCGTGTACATTCCGGATGATTTTTGCCAGATCCGAACGGCGGAGCGGATATTTTCCGTAGGCATCAAAAAAACGGTCATCAATGGAAATCAGGGAGATTCTGTCCAAAGGAAAGCGGGTATCTTCCGGTTTTCCGAATACAGAACGGATGCTGTGGCGGAATGCGATGGTCTGATTTTCCAGCAGGGAAAATAATTCATGGTATTCGGCGGAAACGGAGAAAAGGAAAAGCAGAAGGACAAGAAGAATATCGTATCGTTTCAGCATGTTTTGAAGCATGAGCCATGACCGGAACAAGGGGATATGTCAGACAGGTAATAGACCACAGGTTTTTCCGGATAATCATTTTGCAACAGTTCGGTAAAAAATTCTGACCGAATCACTTCAGTACGTTATAAAATTCAACCGGAATATTTAAAATTAATGATCTCAAACAGTTATGTTTTTATGCTCTGCATATCAGAAAAAATTACCGAACCATTGATTTTGGACAACAGCAGCCATTCCGGCATTCCATTATGCCAAAAAACTTATGGTCTGTTATTTATATCCTATTTCTGCCGCGCACTGTATCGGGCAAATTCTTCATTTTTCATTTTTTTCAGTTCCAGTTCTTCCAATACCCGGAGCAGAAAAGGTCTTACTTCATGGGCATCGGGATTTTGGCTCAGAAATTTACGGTAATGGTCCATGGCAATGACTGTAAAGCCCTGTTTTTCCAAAAAAGTGCCAAGTAAAAAATCATTCGCAGGTGCAATTTCAAGCAGATGGGCCAGCTCTCTGTAAAAGTCCTTTTTTTCTTCTTCCGAAAGCCAGCGGAGTCTGCAGCGTTCTTCGGGGGCATACAGAACTTCCTCTTTGTACATGATATTCACGCAGTAATCGCTTTTTCCCAGAGCGCTTTCCGGCAGACGGAAGCGGACAATGGCATCATCATTTCCCGGCACTGTAAATACCTGATCTCCGACGTGTAACTGATAGGAATATTCCGGGCCTTTGCTTTCCCATACCAAATCCGGATAATCCTCCGAAAGTGTGATTTCCGCAGCAGTTCTCAGGCGGACATCATTACCGGCGGACCGGCGGACCATGGTATATTTTTGCACCTTGGCAAATTTTCTTTTCAGAAAACCGCTGAAACTGCGGGCCGAGCGGGTATCGGAAATATTTCCCCGCAATATTTTCGTGCCTTCCGGATGGATTTCAATTTCTGTGGCCGAAGCCAGCACCTCAATCATATCCGACTGATGTTTCAGTATTTTGCACACCCCGTCCGGATCTGTTTTCACCCGCCAGCCGGCAAACAGAAATTTGTTCCGGTTTACAGATTTCCAGTTTTTTCCGTCCGGAGAATAGTAAACCTTTCCTTTGACATCAATCAGCATTGCCAGCGGTTCTTCCTCTGCTGTCTCTGCCGCCCCAAGTGTAGTGAGGGAAGCAGGCAGATACAATGCCGCGGAAATGAAAAAAAATGCAAAAATGTGACGTATTTTCATATTACCCTCCTTTTTTCTGTCCACCTGCAGTTTCAGTGTTTTTTTCCCTGCCTTTATAATACAGTTTCAGTAGATCGAAAAGTTTTCCCGGATACGGTTTTACGGCTGTCCCGGAGTGCAAAAACTGTATTTTTGCAGGGTCGCAGCCTCCGGTTATGCAAAAATACAATTTTTGCACTCCTCCGGAAACTTTTCGATCTACTGAGTTTTGGTAGTGCGTCAAAATCCCCCGACGTGCGGAAAAACTCTCTCCCCTCCCGCCAATGCTGCTGCCTTAAGGTCGGAGGAGTGTCGAACTTACAGCCTGACATTATTTAGAAAAATATTTGCCAGGCGGTAAGTTTGGCATTCCGGTTTTCTTAAGGCAGCAGTATTTATCCCCGCCCGCCGGGGGAGGGGAATTTTTGAATCAACAGATTTGATCCACTACCGAAACATAATCATTAAAACAGATTCGGGGACAGTTTGCAACTTTTATCATCAGTTTTTACGGTTTTTTTAAAACTGGTTGAAAAATATCACCTCATAGGGTAGGCATAAACATTAAGCATTATCGGAAATAAGGTTTTCACCGCAAAGACGCAAAGAGAAAACGTTCGGTCTTTGCGTTCTCTGCGCCTTTGCGGTGAAATTTTCTGCTGTTTTTATTATTTCCGATAAACGGCCATGATGTGCAATCACAACGAAGCATGAAAGCTGAGCGGAGTGCGAAAATGAAGGCGGAGGCCGGTTTTTCGCAGACACTTTCATATAAACCGCTATGAGCCGTGACTCACAGCGAAACATGAAAGTAGCGTCCCGCAGCCGTTCCAACGCGGAACGTGGGAACTTACCGCCTGACATAACTGAAGCAATTCAGAAAAAATCTGCTGAGGAAAAAATGATAAACATTTCACATGAAAAGAAAAAAGCCCTGGAAACTGCCGAATATCTGCGGCAGCGGATCCAGGAGAAACCGGAGATTGCCATTCTGACCGGAACCGGCCTGGGCCGGAGCGCGGAATCGCTGACTGTAAGAGATTCTTTTGATTATGACAAACTTCCCCATTTTCCGGTATCTACCGTGCAAAGCCATGCGGGGAAACTGCTTTTCGGCAGCATTGCGGAAAAACCGCTGCTTATGATGCAGGGGCGTTTCCATCTCTATGAAGGATATTCGGCACCTGAAGTGGTCTTCCCCATCCGGGTCATGCAGGAACTGGGCGTGAAAATCCTGATGCTCTCCAACGCGGCCGGGGGATGCAATCCGGATTTTACCCCGGGTGATATTATGCTGATTTCCGACCATATCAACCTGAGCGGCGAAAATCCCCTCATCGGGCCCAATGAAGATTCCTGGGGCATCCGTTTTCCGGATATGGGACGGGTGTATGACCGGGAACTGGCAGCCCTGGCCGAAGACGCGGGTCTTGTGCTGCAAAAAGGCGTGTATGCCGGCCTGAAAGGGCCTTCCCTGGAAACTCCGGCGGAAATCAGGTTTCTCCGGTGTATCGGCGCGGATGCCGTGGGTTTTTCCACTGTGATGGAAGCTATTGCCGGGGTTCATGCGGGAATGCGGATTCTGGGGCTTTCCACCATTACCAATGTGCATCATCCGGAAGAACCGGAAACAGCCACTGTTGAGGAAATCATTGCCGTTGCGGAGGGAGCCGTTCCCAAACTGGAAATGATTTACCGGCATATTGCGGAGGTTCTGTAGATGAAACAGGAAGAAAATCATGGGGATATTCTGATTCAAAACGGGACAGTTTTATGCATGGATCCGGCGCAGAGTAAATTTGAAACAGGCGCTGTGGCTGTAAAAGGAAAGTTGATATCAGCTGTCGGCGGTCCCGAAATTTCTGACAAATGGACTGCGGACCGGGTGATAGATGCAAAGGGCGGCATTATCATGCCAGGACTGATCAATACCCACACCCATGCAGCCATGACCTGCTTCCGGGGACTGGCGGATGATCTGCCGCTGATGCGCTGGCTGCATGATCATATATTTCCGGCAGAAGCCGCACTGACACCGGAAAGGGTTTACAGCGGCAGTCTGCTGGCCTGTGCCGAGATGATTCTTTCCGGCACCACATGCTTCTGTGATATGTATCTTTTTGAAGACAGTGTTGCAGAGGCCGCCAAATTTGCGGGAATGCGGGCAGTGGTCGGAGAGGTGCTCTATGACTTTCCCTCGCCCAATTACGGACCTGTTGAAAAAGGATTCCGCTATACGGAAGAAATGATCCGCAAATGGCGGAATGACAGTCTGATCTCCGTTGCGGTCGAGCCGCATTCCCCCTATCTCTGCGCTCCGGAATTGTTGCAGACCGCTTCGCACCTGGCCCGGAAATACGGGGTTCCCCTCGTCATTCATCTTTCCGAAACCGAAAGCGAAGTCGCGCAGATAAAAGAAAAATACGGATGCCGCCCTGTGGAGCATCTGGCAAATCTGGAAGTGCTGGGGCAGAATCTGCTGGCCTGTCACTGTGTGGCAGTGAATGAGCATGAAATTGCCCTTCTGCGGGAAAGCAGTACAAAGGTATCCCATAATCCCGAAAGCAATATGAAACTGGCCTCCGGCATAGCTCCTGTTCCCCGGCTGCTGGCGGCGGGGGTCTGTGTGGGGCTGGGAACAGACGGCTGCTCCAGCAACAATAACCTGGATCTTTTTTCCGAAATGGATACGGCCGCCAAACTCCACAAAGTCAGCACTCTGGACCCTACCCTTACAGACGCGTCCACGGTACTGCGCATGGGGACATTGGAAGGGGCCAAAGCTCTGGGACTGGAGAAAATCTGCGGGTCCCTGGAAGTGGGAAAAGGGGCAGATATCATTATTGTGGGAATGGATAAACCCCATCTGATTCCCATGTATCACCCGGAATCCCATCTGGTTTACGCGGTGCGGGGCAGTGATGTGCAGACATCTGTTATTGACGGACAGGTGCTTATGGAAAACCGGCAGCTGCTGTGCATGGATTTGGAAAGGATAATGGAGGACGTGCGCGAAATTGCAAAAAAAATCAGATCGGATGGTCACTGATTTTTCTTATACCTGATGATCTCGTAAAAAGTCGGAAAATCAGGTTTTGAAAAACGCAGTTTATAGCGGTGGACAGTATATATGAAAGGATTCGGAATGAATGAAAAAATACTGATTGTGGATGATGAAGCCGATATTCTGGAGGCAATGTACCTTCTGCTGACAGAAGAAGATTACCGGGTTGTCAAAGCCCTGGGCGGAAATGAGGCAATGGATCGCTTTGCCGCGGAAGATTTTGATCTGGTAATCACCGATCTCAAAATGCCGCATCCGGACGGATCGGAAGTAATGCGCAAAATCCGGGAAACAGATCAGGATACGGAAATCATTGTACTGACGGGGTATGCATCGGTGGAAACCGCAGTGGAGGCCCTGCGGGATTACAACGCCTTTGATTATATGAACAAACCCCTGGATGATATTAACGAAATGTTCATTGTGATTGAAAGGGCGCTGGAAAGAAAAAAACTGCGGACGGAAAACCGGGATCTGCTGGATCGGCTCAGAGAATATAATGCCACTCTGGAAAAACGCGTGGAAGAACGCACCAAGGATCTGAAAAATGCCCGTGTGGAAGCCGAGCTGGCGGCCCGTGCCAAAAGTGATTTTCTGGCCTGCATGAGCCATGAGCTTCGCACCCCTCTGAGCCATATTATCGGTTTTTCCGAAATATTCCTTGCAGATCATCCGGGGGATGACTGCGTGGAAAATATTCTGAAAAGCGGCCGGAAACTCCTTGGGATTATAGATGACATTATTACTTTTGCCAGTGCCGGTTCCGGAGATATTCACCTCAATTACGGGAAAGTTGACCTGAAAGAAATACTGAAACAAAGTGAAATGATGATCCGGGATGAGGCGGCAAAGAAAAAAATCTCATTTGTATCCAAAACAGAGAATATCCCCGAATGCATTGTTGCCGATGAGTATATGCTGCGGCAGATTCTGTATAATCTGCTTTCCAATGCAAGATCGGAAGAGCACACAGGCGGCAAAGTGGAAATCTCGGCAGAAAAAGTTCTGATGGGAACAGAAACCGCGGTGGAATTTGTTGTCCGGGATGAAGGCATCGGTATTGCCAGTGAAAATCTGGAACAGATTTTTCAGCCCTTTGTGCAGCTGGAAAATTATCTCACGCGCCGATATTACGGAACCGGTCTGGGACTTGCCCTGGCCAAAAAACTGACAGAGCTGCATCACGGAAGCATCCGGGCCGAAAGCGAGGGAACAGGCAAAGGTGCCCTTTTCCGCTGTATTATTCCCCGGACTCCTCCGGGGTGAGCATTTTTTTACAAAAGAGCATTGACATGCACTGACAGATTTTTGCAAACCCCTTTTTTCAGCTTGCAGAAACAAAGGAGGGAAGGGTGACTTTCCGAACAACCAGAAATACGGGTCTGGGGATTATTCTGCTGATTCTTTTCTGTATTGCCATGATTCCCTCTTATATGATTCAGCAGGTCCGCTGTTTTGATGCGGAAGTGGCAGAAGAACTGACAGAACTGACCTTCGCCACCCGACTGGCGGAGCTGCTGCAGGATACCTCCTTTTCTTTTTATCTGGATATTATCAATGTCATTCCGGATCGGCCCCCCGGACAGACGGAACCCCACGGTCTGGGGGAATCGCTGCGCGCGGTTCGGGAAACGGAACATTTTTTACGGCAGATGTCAGAACATCCCGGAAAATCAGAGAGTATGAAAGAAATTTATGCGGGCATCCTCGCGCTGCGCTCTCTTTTTCTGGTATATCATATTGAAACAAAATCAGATTTTCCTTCCGCTTCTCTGCGTCTGCTGAAAAGTTATACAATGGATATACAGATGCGGACCCATAAACGGATTCAGGCCCTGATTAATCATATTCATGCGGATATACAAACAAAACAGATAAAAAAAAATAAAAATCTCAAAAAAATACAGCAGATGTCCCTGATATTTCTTCTCTTCGGTCTGACCAGTTCGCTACTGGTCATATGGGCCATGAACCGGGCACTGAACCGGCCGGTGGAAAAACTGGTGCAGGGAACCCGGAAACTGGCAGCCGGGGAGACCGGGTTCCGTATTGAAACGGATTCGGATGCGGAACCCTATGATGAAATCGGTCAGCTGGCTGCGGCTTTCAATGATATGCTCAGCCGTCTGCATACCACCAGCGGAGAACTGAAAGAAACGCAGATTCAGCTGATCCAGTCTGCCAAACTGGCTTCTGTGGGCGAGCTGGCGGCCGGTGTGGCCCATGAACTCAATCAGCCCCTCATGGTTATCCGCAGCATGAGTCAGCTGATGCTGCGGAAAATCAGAAAAGGCGGTTTCCCAAAAGAAAAAGTGGAAGAATACAGCGCGATGATTGAAAAAAATTCCGGGAAAATGATCCATATCATCAATCATCTCCGGATTTTTTCCCGCCAGTCCGAACCTTTTTTTTCCGCGCTGCACATCAGCAAAGTGATAGAAAATTCCCTGCTCATGCTCAGCGAGCAGTTGCGGCTCCGCAAAATTGAAGTAAGAAAATATCTGGCGGATCCGCTTCCGCCGGTTTTGGGAGATGCCAATCAGTTGGAGCAGGTCATGCTCAATCTTATTACCAATGCCAGGGATGCCATCGGAGAAAAAGGGGAAAACGGGGAACAATATATTGAAATCCGGACAGGACTTTCCGAAGACAGGCATTATGTGGAAATTCTGCTCAAAGACAGCGGAAAGGGAATTACGGAAGAAAACCGGAAACATGTGTTTGATCCTTTTTTTACGACCAAAGAAGTGGGAAAAGGAACCGGGCTGGGGCTTTCCATCAGTTATGGCATTATTGAAAACCATAAGGGCAGTATAGAGGTGTATGAAAGCGGGCCCGGCGGTACCTCCTTCCGCATCCGGCTTGTCCCTTTTACGGAAGAATCCGCAGAAAGGCAGAACTCCTGATTTTTCATTATTTTTCATTATTTTTCATTTATAATGGTTCGGTAATTTTTTCTGATTTGCAGAGCATAAAAAATATAAGTATCTGAAATCATTAAATCCGGATCTTTTGTTTGAGTCTTATAACCTGCTGAAATTATTCATGCCGATTTTTTTTTTACCGAACTGTTGATTTAGAAATGAGTACAAAATAACCTGCTCATTTTGTTTTGCCGATTCATTGAAAAACGGTTGGTGGCGGGTCGAAAAGGGCTGGTTTCCCTCTGCAGGGGGCGTATTGCATACGCACCGGAGCCGCGCCCAATGCCATTGTGTTAAGGATTTGCCTGGAGTGCCAAAATGGAGTGAAACGGAATTTTGGCAGGATTTTCCCCAGTCATTTCAGTGTCCCAAACTTTCAGTTTGGCACTCCTTTTGTATCATCTTTTCCGGAAATCACCTAACTTATAGCCCGTCGCAAATGAAATGATATTTAAAATTTTACTCCGACCGCCTGTAATGCAGGAAGGATTACAATCATTCCGGTATCAGTCCGTCTGCGACGGATTATAATGGCATTGGCGCTGCGCCCCCACGGCGGCCTATGCAATCCGCCCCTGCAGAAAAAATCAGCGAATTTGACCCGTTCCCCAAAATTTTTGTAAATACAGACTGTATTTTTATTTTTGTCGGAAGATAATATATAACTGATATCCTACATTATTTTAAATAAATCCCGCAGAAAGCAGCGATTCCCTACCGGAAGAATACCATCAATGCCCCATTGAATAAAAACCGGAATATTGAAATACTGACATTATCAGGTGTTCGGTGTCAGGTGTCAGGTGTTCGGTGTCAGGTGTCCGGTGTCAGGTGTCAGGTGTCCGGGGTCAGGTGTCAGGTGTTCGGTGTCAGGTGTCCGGTGTCAGGTGTCAGGTGTCCGGGGTCAGGTGTCCGGGGTCAGGTGTTCGGGGTCAGGTGTTCGGGGTCAGGTGTTCGGGGTCAGGTGTCAGGTGTTCGGTGTTCGGTGTCAGGTGTCAGGTGTCAGGACTCCGTAAGCCTCCCCTTCCTGGGGAGGGTGAAAAAAAGGTGTCAGGTTTTACATTTCCAGACTCCCCTCTCTTAAGGGAGGCTGAAAACAGTCATAAATTACAAACACAGACAGGAGGAAAAATGATACCGCAGATTGGAAAAAAACTGGATATAAGAATCAGAACAAAGCGCGGCAGTGACTCGCACAATGAAAATCAGGGAAATATTCCGAGAAATATTTTGGAAAAACTCCCCACACCGGTGATCGGTATCAATGCGGATCAGAATATTATTATGGTCAACCGCAAAGCCCAGTCTCTGGCTGTAGATTCCTGCCCCATAGAAACCGGAAAAAAAATATTTGAATATTTTCCGGATCATATTACAGGGAGGGTAAATCTTTCCATCCGTACCAATACCGTGCGGACCATTGAAAAATGCCATTTTGAGGGAATGCTTTATGATCTGGACTGCATCCCTTTTTCCGAAAGTGATCAGGTAAAAGGCAGTCTGATGGTATTCCGGCCTGTCTGATACTTTCCCGCACCCGGATTCTTCCGCTTTTCTGTCCGATGCCCGTGTTTATTCCTCTTCAGACTCCCGGAAGAAAACGCTTTTCCGGAAGTCTGTATTTGCATTCAGCATCACTGTGTGCTAAATTTCCGAACCTTTCATTTTACAGCGTTCAGACAGCAATACAGGAGGGATTATGTCAGGTTCGGACAATCACAATCATTATGATGTTATCATTGTCGGCGGGGGTCCTGCCGGTCTTTTTGCAGCCTATTACCTGCGGGAATATTCGGATCTGCGGGTGCTGATTATTGAAAAAGGACGCGGCTCCCTGCAGCGGAAATGTCCCATCAGTGAAACACAGCACTGTGTGAAATGCAGTCCCTGCAATATTCTCTGCGGTATCGGAGGGGCCGGGCTGTTTTCCGACGGAAAACTCAACTATATTCCAAAACTTGGAAAAACCGATCTCTACCAGTTTTTATCCCGCTCCGGGGCTCAGTCCCTTATTGATGAAACCGAAAAAATATTTAATAAATTCGGAATGGACGGCCAGGTGTATCCCACCAACATGCAGCATGCCCTGAATTTTCGGAAAAATGCCAAAAAATACGGTATTGATCTGCTTATCATCAGGCAGAAACATCTGGGCAGTGATGCCCTTCCCGGATATATTTCAGATATGGCTGATTATATTGCCGAAAAAAAAGGGGTTTTCCACACATCGGAAGAAGCGGAAGATATTATTGTTGCAAATGAAAGGGTGCAGGGGGTCATTACAGACAAAGACCGTTATTATGCCGATTATGTGATCCTTGCGCCCGGACGGGTAGGCGCGGACTGGATGGGGAAACTGGGGCAGAAATATAATATGGGGCTGACCCATCGCGGGATTGAAGTGGGTGTAAGGGTGGAAATGCACAATGATATTCTCAAAGATATCTGTGAAATTATTTACGATCCGACTTTTTTTATCCAAACCCGCAAATATGATGACCAGACCCGGACCTTCTGCACCAATTACGGGGGGTATGTTTCCCTGGAAAATTACCGGAATTTTGTCTGCGTCAACGGCCATGCCTTTCGGGACAGAAAATCCGAAAACAGTAATTTTGCTTTTCTTTCCAAAGTCATTCTTACCGAACCGGTGACAGATAACCAGGCCTACGGAGAGGCCATCGGCGGTCTGGCTTCTCTTATCGGGGGCGGAAAACCCATTCTCCAGCGTTTCGGCGATCTGATCCGCGGGCGGCGCAGCACATGGAACCGGGTGAAAAAAGGATATATCGAACCCACCCTGACCAATGTGGTCTGCGGGGATATTGCCATGGCCCTGCCGGAGCGGATTGTGACCAATCTGATTGAAGGTCTGGAAAAACTCAATAACGTGGTTCCGGGGGTTTCCAATGATGAAACCCTGCTTTACGCGCCGGAAATCAAATTTTTTGCCACCCAGGTCAAAACAGACAATACACTGGAAACCAAAATCCGGGGACTTTATGTGGCCGGAGACGGGCCGGGAGTGGCCGGGAATATTGTATCGGCCGGGGCAACCGGTCTGATTCCGGCCAAAGCCATTATTGCCGGGACGGAAGGGAAAGAAGCACCTGAATATTGACGCTCCTGCAAAAAATCAGAATTCAGTTTTATATTTCACTATACTTTTGCACTTTTTCATAAGTTACTGATTATATTGAAATTAAGGAATTGGCCTCAATTTTTCTGTATCAATAATTTCAATAGGTTATCATCTAAAATCAGCATATAATTCAAAAAGTGCAAAAGTACAGATTTCAGAAACCCTTATAAATCCTCATATCCGGATTCTTTGCATAGAATCCGGATATGATTATCAAAAATTTAAATTGACCGTGTACTGTGAATCTGATTTCCGCTAATGTCTGTTCCGGGAACAGCTTCTCAGGGGGCAGTTACCCGGCAGGCAATCCTGAAAAATTCTCATCTCTGCCGCCCGAACTCCGCCAGTTCTTTCAGTCTTTCCCTATCCAGCAGGGTAATACTGCGGCCTTCCACCCGGATCAGGTCTTCTCCGGACATTTTGGCAAAAATCCGGGACAGGGTTTCGGGTATGGTTCCCAGCAGACTGGCCAGCTGCCCTTTGGAGATATGCAGTTCCACCGCATTTTCTCTGTCCTGTTCTTCTGCCAGATAAATGAGATAGGCCGCCAGGCGTTCCGGCACTTCTTTTAAAGAAAGGTTTTCAATCTGTACGGTAAAATAGCGCAGACGCATGGAAAGAAGCGCCAGCATGTTCAGGGCCAGGGAAGGATTGGCTGTGATGAGTTCCACAAATTCCCGGCGGGGGAAAAAAAGCAGACGGCTTTTGGCAATGGTCTGGGCCGCGGCAGGAAATGATTTCCCGCTGAACATGGGAACCTCCCCGAAAAGTTCGCCCGGCCCGAAAATATGCAGAATCTGTTCTTTTCCCTCGGAAGAAAGTTTGAAAATTTTTACTTTCCCTTCTGTGATTGCGTAAAAACCGTCGGCAGTATCCCCGTCCGAAAAGATTATTTCCCCGCGTTGAAAAGATATGTTTACAGAAATACGCCGGACGGCCTCCGTTTCTTCCGGAGACAGACCATTGAAAAAAGGAATAGTAGAAAGAATATCCGGTATCGGTTGCATATCATTTTCCTCGAATGGGTGTTGGGTCAAATTCGTTGATTTTTTTCTGTAAGGGTGTATTGCATACGCCCCGAAACAGCTCATGCCGGGCGTATGCAATACGCCCTTACAGTCAGATCATTTATGCATCAGCCCTTTTGACCCACTACCCTCGAATGAATGTAAAAAAACAGAAAGGAGGCCATGTCGCGTTCTCATATCCCCAAAAATGCTGCGGCTATCTGAAAATAGAGAAATACAGCAACAATATCAATGGCAGTGGTGACAAAAGGGCCGGTCGCTACGGCCGGATCAATATTGAGTCTGGCAAAAATCATGGGGAAAAGGGAGCCGACCAGGGCGGCCACGCACATGGAACAGATAACGGCCAGACAGACAGCACCGCCCAGCTGGAACATATTATAGCGGAGATGGGCCACAACACCGATGAGGGTTCCGTACACCAGCCCCAGTAAAAGACCGATGGACAGCTCTTTAAATACCACAGCCCAGACATCCCGCACATTCAGAACCCCCATGGAAAGGCCCCGGACGACAATGGTGGAAGACTGGGTGCCGATGTTTCCGCCCATGCCCATAATTACCGGGATAAAAGCCGCCAGAGCCGCAATTTTTTTCAGACTTTCCTCAAATCCGCCGATAATGAGGGTGGCGGCAAGTCCGCCCAGACAGCTGGCAAAAAGCCAGGGCAGACGGATACGGGTGCTTTTGTATATGGATTTGGTTTCCACAAATCCGGCCCCGGCTCCGGCCATTTTCAGAATATCCTCGGTGGCTTCCTCCCGCAGAATGTCAATGACATCATCAACGGTTACAATCCCCAGAAGTTTATTGTTTTCATCTGTTACCGGAACCGCCAGAATATCATAACGGGCCACCAGTTTGGCCACATCCTCCTGATCCGTATTGGTGCGCACAGAAAAAACATCGGTTGACATAAAATCCCTGAGGGGAGTCTGGGGACTGACCACCACCAGCTGACGCAGGGAGCATACACCGGTCAGTTTGCCGTATTCATCGGTAACATACAGATAAAACGGCATTTCCACATCCACATGCTCTTTCTGCAGAGATTCTATGGCCTGCCGGGCCGTCATGTCTTCCCGCAGGGCAATAAAATCCGGGACCATGATACCCCCGGCCGTATCATCCCCGTAACTGAGCAGTCCCTCCACCTCTTCCGAACCTTCCTTTTTCATTTTTTTAAGAAGTGTATCGGACAATTCTTCAGGCAGCATCCCCAGAATATCCGCGGCGTCATCACTGGCCATATCCTCCAGCACGGGGACAATGTCGTCAATATTGAGGCTTTGGATAAAAGAGAGAAATGTTGTATGGTCAATTTCGCTCAGTTCGCTGAACAGAATACCTCTTTGTTCAACATCCGAGATCATGCCGTATAATTTAATCTGCTGCGCCAGGGGCAGCGCGTAAAAAATCCGCGCCAGATCCGCTGCATGGGTTTTGTTGACGATTTTACGGAGATGATGACCCGCATTTCTTCTTAAAAGACGTTTGACAGTTTCAATCATTACTTTGTTCCGGTCATATTTCATGCTTGACCTCACAGTATTTTCTGTATTTCATCCGTTTTTTTCATCATCAGCCGATTGAAAACTTTTCCCCGGATGCGGTTTTACGCCTGCCGCGAAGTGCGGAAGCGGTATTTCCGCAGCCCTTCGGAAATTTTTCAATATTTTTCAATATAATGATAATAAACGGAATTTGAATTTTTTTATCATGTATCCGCCTGTCAGGGACGGATTTCGACTTTATCTTTGAGATACGCTTTCACTTCTCCGATGGGAACCTCCCTCCGGTGAAAAATACCGGCAGCCAGCGCGGCTTCGGCTGCTGTTTTGCAAAAGACTTCGTGGAAATGGGCGGCACAGCCCGCCCCGCTGGAGGCAATCACCGGGATGGAAACCGCATTTTTGACCGCGCGTATCAGTTCCAGATCAAATCCCGCACTGCTTCCGTCCCGGTCAATGCAGTTGAGCAGAATTTCCCCGGCTCCCAGTTCTTCGCAGACTTTTGCCAGGGTCACTGCATCCAGTTCCCGTCCTTCCCGTCCGCCTTTTACGGTGCACTGATACCAGCAGTATTCTTCGCCTTCCGGGCCGGGTATTTCCGTCCGGATTACCTGATGCTTCACCGCTTCGGGAGATTTGACATATACTCTTCTGGGATCCACGGAAATGACCACGGCCTGGTTTCCGTACACCCTGGCAATTTCTTCAATGGCACTTTTGCCGGTTTTTATACGGCTTTTCAGATATTCCTCCGCAATCAGCACCGCATCACTGCCGATGGAAACCTTATCGGCTCCGGAGCGGAAATATTCCGCTGCCACTTCCAGGGCTGTGTATGCCCGTCCGTTTTTATCCCGATAATCCCGGATGCCGCCTCCGATAGTTAAGGGCACAAACACATTTTCGGAGCTCTGCTTCAAAACTTCGATCATGGGCATGTCTTCCAGGGGAAAATCCCGGAATCCCGTAATATTCAGAAAGGTGATTTCATCGGCCCCTTCTTCATAATAACGGCGGGCCAGTTCCACGGGTTTTCCCAGGTTGCGCACTTCACCTTCTTCTCTCACATCATACTGATCCCCTTTGGTGACAACCAGATCGCCCCGGTCATTGGCACGCACGTCCAGGCAGGCAATAATGCGTTTGGCCAGACAGGTGCCCGAAGAGACCTGCAGGGGCATTGGGGCATCTCCGCTGTTTTCCATAAAATTTCTCAGGATACGCAGACCGGGCTCCCCGCTTTTTTCCGGGTGAAACTGGGTGGCAGTGATATTGCCTTTCTGCACAGCGGAAACAAAGGAATATCCGTAATCCGTTGTGGTCAGCACTGTGCTGTCGTCTTCGGGGGCCGCGTGATAGGAATGGACAAAATAGAATTTTTCATCCCCTTTCAGTCCCCTGAACAGAGGAGAGGTCTGGCAGACCTGAATGCCGTTCCAGCCTATGTGCGGCACGGCCAGATCCGTGCGGAAACGTTTTACCGCACCCGGTATGAATCCCAGTCCTTTCACTCCGGAAGCCTCCTCACTGTACTCCAGAAGAGCCTGCAGCCCCAGGCAGATCCCCAGAAAGGGCCGGTCGGCCGCCAGGTACTGCCGGAGGGCTTCTGCATATTTTTTTTCTGTCAGTATTTCCATCATACTGCCAAAGGCCCCCACCCCGGGAAATACCAGTTTTTCCGCGGTCAGAATATCTTCCCCCCTTCTGACAGTGCTGATTTTCCCTCCCATTTTTTCAATGGCGTTGATAACGCTTCTTACATTCCCCGCACCATAATCCAGCAGTGTAATCATATGATTTCCCTGTATTTATTTTCCATGATAAAATCGTTCACACCTTTTTGCATCTTCTGATAAAAGAGTTGTTTTCTGCGTTTTTTTCCAATATAATGAATTCAGAATAATAAGTGCATTGCCTGCAGTTCACTGCCCGGGCCTGTTCCGAAATTCGGAGGCCGCGGAAACCCTGATGAACCCGTAAAAAGTCAGAATTTTGAAAATCGCTGTTAATAAAATCAGGAGACGGATGTGTATCAAAACCTGATTTTCCGACTTTTTCCAAAATCATCATATCTTTATACCGGAAACCCCGGTCGGAAACTTCGGCCCGCTTATCCGCTCTCATTCCTTTTTCTCATTTTCCCTGAGAAATCAGGAGGGAATCTCCTGATAAGTGAATCATAAACAAAGGATTATACCCTGATTCAGCTATTTCAGCAAGGAATTATGGAAAAATGCATGGTGCAAAAACAGAAGAGCAGTTTTTCAGACATGTAAGTTTCCGGAAAATATGCAATCGGAAAATATGTAATAAGGAGACAGGATGAACATAATAACTATTTGGAAAAAAAGCATTCAGTTTAAAATCGGAAGCAGTTTTTTTCTGGTAATTACCCTTATACTGTCCGTTTTTGCCGTATTTCAGTACAAAGACACCCAAAGTGAATCGGAAAAAGAGCTGAACAGACTCGCGGAAGGTGCGGTGGATAAACTGACCGAAGGTCTGATAATTCCGGTATGGGATATGCATGATGAAATGATTGAAAAAACCGTCCGATCCCAGATGATGGATCCGCGCATATACGCTGTTTCGGTAAAAGATGACAAGGGCCTGACAATGAAAGATCTGATTCGGGATGCGGAAACCTGGGAAATTACAGAAGCAGAAAAAGACATATCTCTTCCTGCCCATTATATCCCGGGCCGGCGCAATATCAGCCGGGACGGAATCAGTATAGGGTCTGTAACCATCTGGATAACAAAAAAATTTATGCAGACCAGACTGCAGCGGGAAATTTTCAAGATTGTGATTACAGTCATTTCCCTATACCTTGCCGTCCTTTTTATCATGGGGTTTATTACCTACACTGTGATACACCCCATCCGCAAAGTGGCGCTGACCGCCAATGCCATCGCGCAGGGGGATTTTTCAAAGGAGATCACAATCCGGCGGGAAGATGAAATCGGCAGACTGGCCGGGGCATTCCGCAATATGAGAGACAGTATCGGCAATGTCAAAGAAGAAACCGACAGTCTGCTCCGTTCTGTGCATGAAGGCCGACTGGATGTGCGGGCAGAGGGAGATCGTTTTTCCGGGGCATGGCAGGAACTGATCCTCGGTATTAATTCCCTGATTGATGCGTTTGCCACTCCCTTCCGCATGACTGCCGTAACAGTGGAACGGATTTCCCGCGGGGATATTCCGGAAAAAATCACGGATTCCTTTCAGGGGGATTTTAATGAAATGAAAAGCAATCTGAATATGCTGATCAATTCAATGGACACGGCCACCTGGATTGCCGAAGAAATTGCCGAGGGCAATCTGATGGTGGAAGTTGCGGAACGTTCGGAAAACGACCGCCTGATGAAAGCCCTGAATGTCATGATTGCCCGCCTGAAATCCCTTTCTGCGGAAATGAATCTGCTGATTGGCGCGGTGCAGGAGGGAAAACTGGATATGCGCGGCAATGCGGAGGCATTTGCCGGGGGATGGCGGGAGCTGCTGCTGGGGATGAATAGTCTGGTGGATGCCTTTGTCCGCCCTGTCCGGATGACGGCGGAGTATATCGAGCGCATATCCAGGGGGGATTTTCCGGAAATGATCCGCACGGACTATCAGGGGGATTTTAATGAAATCAGAAACAATATCAACATGCTTATTTCCAATCTCCGGGAAACCGTGAATGTGGCCGAAAAAGTGGCAGCGGGAGACATGTCGGTGAAAGTGAATATTCTGTCGGAAAAGGATATGCTGGGCAAATCCCTGGATACCATGCTGCGTACTGTAAAACATATTGTATCCGACATTAACGCACTGACGGATGCGGCACGGGAAGGGCACCTGGATGTGCGGGGAAATGCAAAGGATTTCGGCGGGGCCTATGCCGGGATTATCCGGGGGGTGAACCATACACTGGATGCGGTGGTCGGCCCTCTTCAGATAACAGCCCGCAGCCTTTCCCGCATCGCGGAAGGTGATATTCCGGAGCGGATTTCCCATGAATACAAAGGGGATTTTAATGAAATCCGCAATAATGTCAATATTCTGATTCAAAATCTCAGCCGTTTTGCCTTTCATGTGCTCACATCGGCAGAACAGGCCGCTGCAGGCAGCGGGGGTTTAAGCAAATCCGCCGAACAGGTTTCCGAGGGCACATCCCAGCAGGCCGCGGGTATTGAAGAAATATCCAGCTCTATGGAGGAAATGAGTGCCATGGTGTCCCAGAACGCGGAAAATGCCAGGCAGACCGCTGCCATTGCCCTGCAGGCTGCCCGGGATGCAAGGGAGGGACGGATGGCCCTTGAGGAAACCGTGCAGGCCATGAAAAGCATTTCTGCCAAAATCCGCATTATTGAAGACATTGCCCGTCAGACCAATATGCTGGCCCTGAATGCGGCCATTGAGGCCGCCCGTGCCGGTGAGCATGGAAAAGGTTTTGCCGTGGTTGCCTCTGAAATCCGCAAACTTGCGGAAAAAAGCCAGAATGCCGCCAAAGCCATCAATACCCTTTCGGAATCCAATACGGGAATTGCAGAGAAAACCGGCATACTGCTCCGGGATATGGTATCCGGCATAGAGAAAACCGCGGAACTGGTACAGGAAATCAGTGCATCCGGAGAAGAACAGGCCGCGGGCATTGCCCAGGTGAACAAAGCCGTGCAGGAATCGGATCAGACCCTGCAGCGCAATGCTGCCCTGGCAGAAGAAATGGCCGCCATCAGTCAGGATTTTTCACATCAGTCCTCCCTTCTGCTGAAGGCCGCGTCTTTTTTCAGTATTTCCAAGGCAGAGGAAGAACAGCTGCAAAAGGCGGGAGACGAAAAGGAGGCAGAGGATGAAAATATCCCCCTTTTTCCGGATACCGCGGATAGGAAAGATGCACAGACTGCGACCGGAAACGGAAAAGCAGACCCCGCCGCCGGAAAAGAGCATTTGCCCAAAAATTTTCAAAACCTTGTCGGCAAGAAGAGTTCGGAGAATATTGTGATTCAGATGGATGAAAAAGAAGATGAATTTGAACAGTACTGAATAAGGAGACAGTCATGCAGGCAGGAACCCGTGGGCACAGGCAGCGCAAAAAGGGCAGCATTCAGTTGAAAATCGGTCTGACCATTGTTCTTTTAAGTACTTTTATTTTGGGAATATACGGTCTGTCTCAGTATCACCGCCTGAAAAAGCGGAAAGACACGCAGCTGAATTTTCTGGCCGGAACCGTAACTGACAGACTGGCGGACAACCTGCTTGTTCCCCTGTGGAATTTTGAAAAACAGCAGGTGGGAAAAGTCCTGCTCTCCGAGATGAACAACCCGCATATTTTCGGAATAACGGTCCGGGTCGGGGAAAATATTTTCGATGGGAAGAAAAAAAATGAAAACGGAGATATTACTGCCTTTGAACAGGAGATTACCGGCGATTATATTGTCCGGAATAAAGAAATTGTCCGGGACAAAGAAAAGATCGGGAGTGTTGATATTTTTCTGACACGCAGATTCATGCAGGAGGAACTGGAACGCGAAGTCCGCAATATCTGCCTGACCATTCTTTTTCTGGACATCACCCTGCTTCTTTTTATCAGCCTGACCATGCGGAAAATGCTCATCAGCCCCATGAACCGCATTCTGGAAATTGCGGACGGGGTTTCCCGCGGGGATTTCACCCGGGAAATCGAAATCCGTCAGAATGATGAAATCGGGGAGCTGGCCGATGCTTTCCGGAATATGAAAAACACCATCCGAAATGTACTGGCAGCCACCGAAAGACTGACTCTGGACATACAGCAGGGAAAACTGGACTCCCGCGGAGATGCTTCGGCATTCGGCGGGAGCTGGCAGGATATGATAAAAGGGGTCAATCAGGTGATTGAAGCCTTTGTCAGCCCCATCCGTATTACCGCAGATTCGCTCAGACGCATTGCCCGCGGGGATATTCCCGGCAGGATCAGCGGAGACTGCAAAGGGGATTTTAATGAAATTATCAATAATCTCAATGCGCTGATTTCCAATCTCAGCGAAACCGTGCATATGGCCGAATGCATTGCCCGGGGCGATTTGGATGTACGTGTTTCCATTCTCTCTGAAAAAGATACGCTGGGAAAATCCCTGGATACCATGGTCAGTACCATCCGGGAAATTGTTGCGGATATTAATCTGCTGACCCGTTCCGCGGCTGCGGGAAAACTGGATACCCGCGGGGATGCAAAAAAATTCAGAGGAACCTATGCGGGGATTATTCTGGGTATCAATCAGACACTGGATGCGGTGATTGCCCCCCTGCATACCGCGGCCGCGGCCATTGCCGGGATTTCCGTGGGAGATATTCCCGAAGAAATCCGCGAGGAATATCAGGGGGATTTTAATGAAATCAGAAACAATATCAACCTGCTGACTGGCAATCTTCAGAAAACGGTGCGGGCCGCGGAAATGGTGGCGGAAGGAAATCTGGACGTGGAAGTGGCAGTGCGTTCCGAAAATGACAGCCTGGGAAAATCCATCAATAAAATGATAGCCAATCTGAGCCGTTTTGCCGTATCCGTGCAGGATGCTGCGGAATCGGTGGCCGCCGGCAGTGAGCAGCTGAGTGCCGGTGCAGAAAAACTGTCCCAGGGCACATCCCAGCAGGCAGCGGGAATTGAGGAAATTTCCAGTTCCATGGAAGAAATGAGCAGCATGGTCAGTCAGAATGCGGACAATGCCGTCCAGACCGCCGCGATTGCCAAAAATACCGCGCAGGATGTCCGGGAAGGGGAGAAATCTTTGGATGAAACTGTCCGGGCCATGAAAAGCATATCCGAAAAAATCCGTGTCATTGAAGAAATTGCCCGGCAGACCAATATGCTGGCCCTGAATGCGGCCATTGAGGCCGCGCGGGCAGGTGAACACGGCAAGGGTTTTGCCGTGGTGGCAGCGGAGGTCCGGAAGCTGGCCGAAAAAAGCCAGAATGCGGCCAAAGATATCAACAATCTTTCTGTCAGTAATGTGGAAATTGCCGCGGATGCAGGCAGAATGCTCCGGGAAATGGTAACAGGCATACAGAAAACCGCGGAACTGATTCAGGAAATCAGTGTATCCGGTGCGGAACAGGCGGGGGGTATTGCCCAGGTCAACAAAGCCATTCAGCAACTGGATCAGGTGATTCAGGCCAATGCGGCCGCAGCAGAAGAAATGGCCGCAGGCAGCCGGGATTTTTCTTTTCATGCTGAACGTCTGCGCCGGTCTCTGGCTTTTTTCACATTTTCCGATAAGAAGATGCAGCATATCCGGAGCAGCGGAAAATATCCGGAAGCGGAAAAACAGGCAGGGGAGAAGGACGGAGACCTGCCGGAAAAAATAAAAATGACAGATAAAAAAAATGATGCAGGCCTGTCCGCGCACAAAGAAAAATCCCTGACAATAGATATGCATTCGGAAAATGATGAGGATTTTGAACGATATTAAGAGGCGGATATGAAAAAAAAGGATATGGAACACAGAGATATGGAAGACAGCATGGATACGCACCAGTATCTTACTTTTTCTCTGGGGGATGAAACCTTTGCCATTGAAATTACCCATGTGCGGGAGGTAACGGATTATACAGAAATTACAAAAGTCCCCCGTATGCCGGATTATCTCAAAGGTGTTATGAATCTCCGCGGAAATGTGGTTTCGGTTGTTGATCTCCGTCTGAAAATGGGTATGGAAGCCAGCGGAAGAAGTGCGGATACCTGTATTGTGATTGCAGAGGTGTTCATGGAAGAGGAAAGGATGCCGGTGGGCATTATAACGGATGCGGTACAGGAGGTTATCCGTTTTCTGCCCAGGCAGATTTCACCTGCCCCCAGGGTGGGAATGAAACTGAATACCGAATATATAGAGGGGGTGGGAAAACGCAAAGACGATTTTATCATTATTTTAAATATTGATAAAATCATCTCTGACACCGGGCTGCTAAAAGGGGGCGGCGGTCAGGAGGGCGGCGGCGGAAACAGTTCCGATACAGATTCTGAGCGGAACGGATGATAATGAAAAACAGTGAAATTCATCTGCGCTTTGCCTTTCCCGATGAAATTCAGGATAAACAGATCCTGTCCCGCTACCTGGAACTGATGAATGATGAAGAAAAAGAACGTTACAACCGCTTCCGTTTTGCAAAAGACCGGCACAGTTTTCTGGTCAGCCGGGCTTTGGTCCGTACATCCCTTTCCTGTTTTCACGATATTCCGCCCCGGGACTGGCAGTTTTCCAGAAATTCTTACGGAAAACCGGAAATCATCTCCGGCAGCAGCGGGCCGCGGCTGCGTTTTAATCTTTCCCATACACAGGGACTGATCATATGCGCTCTGATGCTGCAGCAGGATATCGGAGCGGATGTGGAAAATACAGAGCGGAAAATGGGAGGGGAGGATATAGCAAAACGTTTTTTTTCAGCAGAAGAAGCCGCATTGCTGCGTTCTCTTCCCGAAAATCAGAGAAGGGATTTTTTTTTCCGCTTCTGGACACTGAAAGAAGCCTATGTCAAAGCACGGGGAAGGGGGCTGTCTTTGCCTTTGGACAGTTTTTCTTTCCATATCGGCAGCAGGACCGAAATCCGTATCTGCTTTTCTCCGCAGGCTGATGACAGTCCGGGGGACTGGCATTTCCGGCTTTTCCGGCCCACTTCCCGCCACTGTGCGGCACTTGCCTTCAGGCAGGAGAAGGGACGGGATTACAGCATTATTGTCAAAAAAACAGTTCCCCTGCTGGAAGAAAAAGAATTTACGGTGAGCAGTTCAATGTCATTGACGTAAGCAGAATATTCCCCTCCCCCGGCGGGAGGGGTCAGGGGAGGGGGAAGCAGCGGACTGTGATTAAAGACCCTTTTCACCCTCCCCCTGCCCCTCCCTCAGGGAGGGGAGTCTTACGTCAATGACATTGTGAGCAGTTGGCAGTGGGCGGGGACTGGCTGTTTATTTTTTCCGGATGGTGAGATTGTCTGCAATCACTTTTTGGAAAATGGAAAGTTTTCTGCTGTCCTGTGTGGGAAGGGCCGCTTCACTGACCAGCCTGCTGTCGGCCCGCCGGGCATTCATTTCTGCCTGGCTTTTTTCAAGGTTGGAAATATTTTTTTTCAGACGGGAAATTTTTTGCAGCAGTTTTTCCTTTTCCGAAGTCAGCATTTCCAATGCGGTTTTCAGGCTTTCATTTTCCCGGATCAGGGCAGTATCCGCTTTTGCATCTTTTTCCGTTTTTTTTTCTGCACCCCTGTTTTCTCTCAGGTAAAACTGCAAAGGTCTTTTGGTGGCGGCCTGCAGCTCAAAGCGGTTCCAGGCGACTTTCCAGTTGACCCGCAGACGGCCCGGATGATCCGTATGCAGACGGATGCTGTCCTTGATGCCCAGCAGTTCGCCGCGGATGCTGATGGTGCTGGCTTTTCCGTAATCTGCCGGAAACTGCAGAAGGACGGAACGGGCTTTGGTGAGCGGATGTCTTTCTCCGCGCCATTCCAGTCCGCAGATAATGCTGTCACTGCTGATATTGATGATTTCCGCCGCGAGTTCTCTGTCTTCCGTGTAAATCAGCGCGCGGGATTCCGGCATGGTGTAAAAAGTGCGCCCGGTGTTGGATTCCGGATTGAATATCCGGTAAATCAGATCGCGGAACTGTATGGAAGTACAGGGGAGGGGAAGAATATGCCGAATCCCCCGCTGTGCAAGAATGCTGCGCTGTGCAGGGGTGTCGCTTGAGCTCATGACGGCCAGAGGGGTTTGGGGGTTGCACAGGGATTTTTTCATGCGGCTGTGCACAGCATAGGCATCTGTTTTTTCCATCTCCAGACCGCTGAATACCAGATCGTATTTTTTATTTTCCAGTAATTTTTCTGTATCTTCCGGAGAAAAGGAAAAACTGGTTTCCGCGTCCGGGTGATCCGTCAGAAGATATTCCTGAAGAATATTCCGGATGACCGCGCTTTCATGGACAATCAGTATCTGTAAGGGGTGTTTCTGTTTCATATGTGCAAAGGCTGCGGTTTTCAGAAAAAAATGCGAATGCGGCAGAACCTGCCGCAGATTCAGCGGTTTCAGTTATAATCCTGATTCAGGGAGCTGAAGGAGGCAATGCCGTCAAACAGCCCCTCCGGTGTTTCGGATACTTTCAGTTCCCTGCTGCCGCATCGGGGGCAGTTGACCGGAAGGGCCTTGTCCCCTCTGAAAAGCATCTGCTGAAAACCATGTTTGCATTTTCTGCATAAATATTCTGTTTTTGGCATATGTACCTCACCAATATTTGGCAGTGAGCCAAATCCCCTGATGTATCAAATTTTAGTAGTGCTTTGTCAAGGTTAAAATGACGGGTTCAAGTAAGCCGCTCTGCGGCAGATTTTTTTGACCGGTTTTACCGTATTGACATTTGTTTTTAATCCCGGTATGCTGTTTTCAATGATTATTTCAGAAGTGTACTGTTCCCATTGTCATTAAGACAGCCTGCCGGATTAACAGTATAAACAGATTTTCGAAGCAATCCCCTTACAGCAAATACCGTACCGAATCGGAGACCGGGCCTCCTGAACACCGGATTGAATCCGATCTGTTTTCCGTACCGGATTTCTGAGAAATACCGAATTTTATCTCAGGACCGTGAAAGGGTGATTTCTGCGAAGTGCAGGTCAGTTCAATCCATACGGGCTATAATGCGCGACATGGCACTTTAAATGCCGTAACAACTGTAATAAATAACAAAAAAACATTAAAAATTAAGCAATTATAACGCCAAGCTAACCGGCGCATTGTGACCGTGCGGGGGCAGGTCGGTTCAATCCATACGGGTTAGACCCGTTTTTATTGATGGTATATAACCTGAATTAATGATAAAATCTGTTGCTTCGTTCTCATAATTTCTGATATTTTGAGCCTGCATTTTGAAACCGGAGCAGATTTCACCTTTATCAAATTCTATGCAATTATCGCAGGCTTTTAATTTTCTGATTTTACGTTTATGAAAGTATATTTTCCAAAAAAGTAATATAATAATTATACCCGGAATGCCAGTCATATATTGCTTTGATAGTATTAAATAGATTGATAAAGGAATTATAAAACCGAGAAAAAAACGCAATAAATCACATATGCTTCTGTGTAAGTTTTTATACACTTCAGGATAAGAAAATGGTAAAATTGCAAGGCAAAGCATAATGAAAGTTAGTGAACCGAATTTATTAAAAAAGCTGATAAATGAAAACAGAGATAACAAAGATACTGTAATTCCGAAATAAGTCATGGTACAACTTCGACAAAGATAAATTTTGTTTAATTTTATAAAGCCCTTACTGAAATGCTTACATAAAGGTTTGTGTGCCCAGTTGAAGGTATATGAATGTTTGATCCATAAATATTTCAGAATGATTTTTCGCTTTATATTTTGAAATATTTTCATTTCTTTTTATCAAGTTTATCAAGAAGATCATGCATATCAGCCAGAATATTTCCGATTGCTCCGGTCGGAACATAATTTATTACTGGCTTTATTACAACAGCAGTTCCGTGGACAACAACTTCAGAAGCTCCCTGAGCTGCGCCGCTCAATTCAAAATTAACATTGATAATTCCATTGGCCCTTTGTCTTGCAGTCATTGAAAGCATTTTATCAATTGCTCTCTGCCGGGATTCATCTCCGAGTTGAGAATAGGATTCCAATTCACCGCCAGTAATCTGTTTGCAGCCCATTGCACAATCCTGTCCCATATCCTTAGCTCTGACCGATATGCCCCAGACCATGCCTTTGTATTCCATTATTTCATAACCGTCAAAACCTTCAGCGCCTGTCATTATGATTTTTCTGTTACCACCCGGAATCTGAGGACGGGTTCCTGCCAGCAACTCATGCCGTTTCATTTTTTTCCTCCTCTTTTCTCAATAACGAACCGCACATCCCACAACGGGCAGTTTCCATATGTTCTACGTTTACAGATTCTCCACATTCAGGACATTTATATTTTTTTCTTGAACGTAATGAAAAATAGAAAACAATCGCAGACAAAGCGATAAGAAATAGTATTATCAAAATAAATTCATATCGCTCTAATTGATATATAAATATCATAATTTGTTTCCTCTCAATTTTATAAAAAATAATGATGAGGGTCTAACGCTGAGTTCAGGTAAGCCGCTAAGGCGGCAGGAATCAGTCCTTCCCCCTGTTTTCCTTCCGGATTTCATTTATATTTCATCATTTTTTTTATTTTATGCCATAATACATCCCGTTTATCAACCCTTAAAAAAGGAGAATGTATTATGACCAGGGTACTCCGCACAAAGTGGTACGACGAGACCGCAAAGACCCTGCAGATTAACGGTAAAAATAAACGGACGCAGGAATGTTACGCCCGGGCCGTCCGGATGCCCATTCAGTATTTCGGAAAAGAGCCGGATGGGATTACCGGAGAGGAACTCCGGGATTACTTTCTTTACCGGAAGAATGCCTGCGGATGGGCGCCGAACACGATGAAAATCTGTTACTGCGGCATCCGTTTCTTTTATGAGCATGTCATCCGACGGGATTGGCATATTTTCAATATACTGAAATCAGAGAAGGAAAAACGCCTTCCATGTGTTCTCAGCCGGAAAGAGGTGTATAACATCCTCGGTCATGTCCGCACGTTTCACAATTATACATACCTCGCCAACGGTGTATGCCTGCGGGCTGCGGCTGCAGGAGGCCCTGTTCCTGCAGGTGTCCGATACTGATAAGGACCGTATGCAGATTCACGTTCACAGGGGCAAAGGGGGGGGCGGGTTTGGAATCCGGTGTGAACATCCGGGTGATTCAGAAATACCCGGGACACGCAAACCCGGAAACCACAATGGTTTATCTGCATCTGACGCAGAAAGGTCAGGAGGATGCGTATTCACTTATCAACGAAATGATGAAAGGATTCAGCCGTGAGTGCAATTCAGGATATATTCACTGAATACGGCCCGGCGTACATTGAACGCTTCGGCGGCAGAATGCCGGCTGTTCACAGGAAAGTGATAAATGACATCATCTCCTGCCGCACGGAAACCTGCGGTTTTACCGTGTATGACTGCCCGGACTGCGGGACTGTTCATCATATTCACCGTTCCTGCGGCAGCCGTCACTGCCCGGTCTGTCAGCACCGGAAGGCCGTTGAATGGACAGAACGGCAGTCGGAAAGGGTGCTTCCGGGGCATCATTTTATGGTGACTTTCACCGTGCCGGAGCAGTTGCGGGATTTTATCCGTTCGCATCAGAAAGCCGGATACGGGGCACTGTTTGCGGCCTCATCGGACAGTCTGAAAAAACTGTCCCGTGATAAAAAATACACCGGGGGCTATCTGACCGGTTTTTCCGGTGTGCTGCATTCATGGGGGCGGACCATGCAGTATCATCCGCATATTCATTATGTTGTGCCCGGCGGGGCCCTGTCTTCCGAAGACGGACTGCGGCATCCCTCCCGCACTGATTTTTATCTGCCGGTGCGGGTCCTGTCGGAAATTTACAGGGCGAAATTCCGGGACCTTATGAAAAAAGAGGGACTGTATGATCAGATCCCGCCCGAAGTATGGGACACGGATTGGAATGTGAATGTGCAGGCCGTGGGAAATGCCGAAAATACAGTAAAATATCTGTCCCGTTATGTTTTTCAGGTTGCAATCAGCGATTACCGTATTGTAAAGTGCGAAGACGGGAAAGTGACCTTTGCGTACAGAAAAAAAGGCGGTTCCCGTGACCGGCATATGACACCGGAAGTCACGGAATTCATCCGGCGTTTTCTGCAGCATGTGCTGCTTCCGGGCTTCATGAAAGTGCGGTATTACGGTTTCCTGAATCCGAATTCGGCAACGGACATCAATGAGGTGCGGACACTCATTGAACTGTGTTATGAATTTGAAATCCGGACTCCGGAATATGAAATACAGCCTCCGGAACCTTTGCACTGCCCGCTCTGCGGAGGGGTGCTGAAATACCGCTGTTCCGTGCTGCCGCATGAAATGAGACCTTTTCGGGATACAGGGTGGGACGGACCGTTTTTCAAAGAACATGTATTTTTTAATCTCAACCGTTTTTTCAATGTCTCCGGAACGGACAGGACATCCGCGTCCGGTCTGCGGGGAAAATGACAGATGCCTGACCGCACCGGTGACTTTCTGACACTTTTTCACTGTTCCGGAACCGGACCGGGGCTTCCGCCGCTTTCGGAACAGTCTCATACAGGAGAATTTCCCCGCACGGGAGACCGGGAACCCGAAGCAGTCCCCAACAGCATAATCCGTGCCGGAGCGGCGACCGGGCCTCCTGAACTCCGGATTGAATCCGACCTGCATCCCTGACTGAAATTTCTGAGTAATATCAGATTTCTTTCAGGGATTTTTTTGTGACCGTGCGGGGGCAGGTCGGTTCAATCCATACGGGTTATATTGCGTTTTTATATTTGATTTGAAAGATTATTTCATAGCATAAGCCTTTTCATGCGGGCCAACTGTCAGAAAAACAACTGTTTTATCAGAAAAATTTTCACATAGGCAAAATTCACATTTCAGGATATTACGGCACTCTTCGCAAATAACAAAAATTATGCGAAAATTTCTGTCAATCCGGGCACTCCGGCAACCGGCCAGATTCAGTTTTTTACTTGAATCTGTCAATGATTCCGTATTATTGTACGGATCATTAATTATTCTTTCTGTTCTTCGCCTGATTTGCTCTTTCATGGATGAATATCGGCGCAGATTCCGAACAAACAGCTTTTCATATACTGCCTTGTAGTCACTCACCCCAGACCTCATTGTGGGAATAAAATTCAAGTTCTCCGTTTTCTTTCCGTTGCTTAATATTCAGCATATCATCATAAAGAGGAGAGTCAGGAATGAGACTGAATATTTCACTTCTGCTGTCAGCTATTATCATCAGTTCTTCTCTGATAATACGACGCATTACCGGTTCAAGTGCCTTTATCATATCTTCAACAGTTATATTTTCATTTACCTGAATCATTTTTATCAATCCCCTGTTTTTATGTATAATAATGCAATTTAAATGAACAAAACCAAACTGTTTCCAATGTCACTTCACTTATTTAGGATGTGTCCCACTTATTGCACAAAGATAAATCCCAATAACTACTTTGAAATTTTTTATATTTAAATTCAGGTTATTAAATTTAGGACTTACGCAGTTGAATTTTAACTGTTTGAATTTACTATGTATGTCAAAAAGTCACAGTCAATAAAAACAGTGACTTATGTTTCAACTGCGTAACTCCTAAGGCTATTTATTAAAAAAAATATACCAAATCATACAAACTCATACGGACTGATCAAAATATCCCATTTGGGTAACAATGGATTTCTTAACAGGAATTTTTCAACTGAACGCATGGCGGTCTTTGTCA
>JAABRU010000229.1 GCA_011390755.1 Desulfobacteraceae bacterium
CACCTGACACCGAACACCTGACACCGCCCACCTGACACCGCCCACCTGACACCGAACACCTGACACCGAACACCTGACACCGCCCACCTGACACCGGACACCTGACACCTGACACCGAACACCTGACACCGCCCACCTGACACCGAACACCTGACACCGCCCACCTGACACCGCCCACCTGACACCGCCCACCTGACACCGCCCACCTGACACCGCCCACCTGACACCGAACACCTGACACCGCCCACCTGACACCGCCCACCTGACACCGCCCACCTGACACCGAACACCCGACACCGGCATCTTATCTGCCAGAAACTAAAACGGATGAATAATGCAGGTAAAAAAGAAAACCACTGTTTAAGAAAATGACATTGCGTATTGAATCATAAGCATATTTTTGTTATCCTTCCCATACTATGAAAAAACATCTTATTTTAGCAGGTGCGGGCCATGCCCATCTGACAGTCATACAGCATCTGCAGGACTTTCGGGAAAAAGGACACCGGATAACAGTCATCGGTCCGGATGAATTCCACTATTACTCCGGTATGGGCCCCGGTATGCTGGCCGGAATCTATGCACCGGAAGAGATCCGTTTTCCCGTAGGGAAAATGGTGCGGGCGCGCGGGGGGATATTTATCCGGAATAAAGTAGAGGAAGTTTTTCCGGATGAGAAAAAAATCCGCCTGGAAAGCGGGGAAATGCTTTCCTATGATGTCATTTCTTTTAATCTCGGCAGTCGGATTTCCTGGGACAGAAAAGACATGGGTGCAAATGTTTTTCCGGTCAAACCCATTGAAAATCTGCTCTGTGCCCGGCAGAAAATTCTTAGCGGACTCAAAGAAAAAAAAATGAAAATCTGCATAGCCGGAGGAGGGGCGGCCGGAGCGGAGATAGCAGCCGGTATCCGGAGACTGGTACAGGATGAAAAAGGAGATGCAGAAATCACTCTGCTGGCAGGAAAACGACTGGTTCCGACTTTTCATCCCAAAGTCAGAACACTGCTTCTTGATAAACTGGAAAAATTGGGGATTGCTGTAAAAGAAGGCATCCGCCTGAAGCAGATCCGGAGGGGAAATGCGGAACTCTCGGACGGTTCCGTACCGGAAGAGGATCTGCTTTTTCTGGCAGTGGGAACAGTTCCGCCTTCTGTTTTCCGGAATTCCGGGCTGTCTGCGGGAAAAGACGGCGGGCTGACTGTGAATTCCTTTTTGCAGTCAAATGAACATTCGGAAATTTTCGGCGGCGGAGACTGCATTGATTTCGCTCCCCGCGCTTTGCCCCGGGTCGGTGTGTATGCTGTGCGCCAGAATCCCGTACTTTTGCATAATATCAGGGCAGCAATGGAAGGAAACAGCAGATTCCGGACTTTCAGACCGCAGAATAATTTCATGCTTATTCTGAGTATGGGAGACGGAAGCGGTATTTTTTATAGAAAATCAATCGTCCTGAGCGGAAAAGCGGCCTTTTGGCTCAAGGATTATATTGATCGGCGTTTTATGCGGTCGTTTCTGTGAAACAATAAAAGAACCTAACCTGAATTATTCACAAATCAGTTTTTTACAGTAAATACAGGAAGACACAGAAAACTGCGTTTTTACGCCGTGTTTTTGTATAAGCAAATTAATCAGCAACTTATCTGCTATGGACTAAAACGTGTGAATAATGCAGGCTAAATTGAGCGATTCTCAGACCCGAAGATGATTTCCGGCCGGAAATATCAGAGTCTGAGCGGTTTCCGGATTTCACCCGCCGGGTGAAAACTGCAAAACAGACAAAGTTCCGGTTAGGCGATTTCCAAATATGAACGTACCGCTTCCGCAGGAGTCACAGACGGAAAGTCTGTAACCGGGCTGCCGTCTGCCAGACACTGTATCAGACTTTCAACCGTACTATAGTTTCGCATTTTTTTATAACCATTTGATTTTATTTTAACCACGAAAGACACGAAAGCCACAGAAGACTACCGGAAAATATTTATATCCTGTTGTTTTTTCATATTTTTTTCGTATATTTCGTGGGTTACTGTAAAAAAACGCAAAAGTACAGAACCGTATTTTCTGAAAAAAACCGCTCAGTTTAGGAAGAAATCGCCTTTGCAGTTCTGAGTGATAACCCGCATCTCGCATGTCTTTGTAACACTTTGAAAATTAAACTGAATTTTTCAAAATTTAGGCATACCCAAAGAATCGGATTCAATAAATTCAGATTACCGGATCGCAGAGAGCGGAATGTGATGATCTCGTAAAAAGTTGGAAAATCAAGTTTTGATACACATTAATCCACTGATTTTATTAATAGAGAATTTCAAAAATCTGACTTTTTACGGGTTCATCAAATGCGGGTGATAAAACAATCACTGCGGAAATAAAAAAGCGGGAAGAATCTTTTCGGATTCTTCCCGCTTATTATTGAAAATGGCGGAGAGACAGGGATTCGAACCCTGGATGGAAGTTTCCCCCCATACTCGCTTAGCAGGCGAGCGCCTTCAGCCGACTCGGCCATCTCTCCGAAACATGCATTTTGTTTTCTGGCGGAGGGAGTAGGATTCGAACCCACGGAGCTTTGACACTCAACGGTTTTCAAGACCGCCGCCTTCAACCACTCGGCCATCCCTCCCTCAGAAGAATACTGCTTATAACAATTATTCGGAATCAGGTCAACAGATTTTCCCTCTCTTCCGCTACTTTTTTCACCCGCATATCTGCCTCAACCTTTTTCCTTTGACAGAAATGAAATTTGATGAATCGGTAAAAAGTCCAAATTTCAAAAATCGCTGTTAATAAAATCAGAGTGTTCATATGTATCAAAACCTGATTTTCGGATTTTTTACGAGACCATCAAATTTGACAGTCCCGCAAAAGGCAAGAAACTTTGTCACTCCGGCAAAAGTCGGAGTCCGGAACATCCTGAAATTACCGGATTCCGGTTTTCACCCGAATGACACAGAATTTTAAATCCGTACTTTTTACCGGATGATTCAATTTCTGCTTGATTTCATAGCGGCAGAAAGGGTAGGATTCAGGAAATAATCAATGCTGTTCTCTTCTGTATTTCAAACCAAACACTGCTGAGGTTGAAAAATGAATGCAAATTTCTTGTTGGATTATCCTGTATGGAATCTGAGTGTATTCGGAGGCGGTTTCTGGATAGCCTTTATTGCCGTCATCCATGTATATGTGGCCCATTTTGCCGTGGGAGGAGGACTTTTTCTGGTACTGACAGAAAAGAAGGGGTACCGGGAAAATTCCGCGGATATTCTGGAATATACCCGGAAGCACAGTAAATTTTTTCTTCTGCTTTCGGCTGTTTTCGGTTCGCTGACCGGTGTGGGGATCTGGTTTGTGATTTCCGTTCTCAGCCCCGCGGCCACATCCGTGCTGATACATCATTTTGTTTTCGGATGGGCTACGGAATGGGTCTTTTTTCTGGGAGAAATCATTTGCCTTTTTGTTTATTTTTATACCTTCGGAAAAATGAGGGAAAAAGACCATGTCCGGGTCGGCTGGATTTATTTTGTATTTGCCTGGCTTTCGCTGTTTACGGTCAACGGCATTATAGCGTTTATGCTTACACCGGGGGAATGGCTGAAAACCGGGAATTTTATGGACGGTTTTTTCAATCCCTCCTTCTGGCCTTCTGTTTTTTTCCGTACTGCCATGGCTTTTATGCTGGCGGGTCTTTTCGGCTATATTACCTCCCTGCGGCTGAAAGATGCGGACTTCCGGGAAAATATGCTCCGCTACTGTTCCAAATGGCTGCTGATTCCCCTGCTTTTTCTTTTACCCGCGGGTTTCTGGTATGTGGCCGCACTGCCCGAAGCGCAGAAAATGATGGTGCTGGAAAAATCCCCGGAAACAATCCGCTTTCTCACGGTTTTTTTACAGATTTCCCCGCTTATATTTGTCATCGGTCTGCTCATGGCCCGGAAAATGCCCCTGGAAGCCAAAAAAATTCTGGCGGGCCTTTTGCTGATCATCGGTCTGGGTTATATGGGATCTTTTGAATGGATACGGGAAGCGGGCCGCCGTCCCTGGCTGATTTACGGATATATGTATTCCAACGGTGTAAAAGCCGGGGATGTGCAGCAGATACAGAAAAACGGGCTGCTTGCTTCCACTGCATGGGCAAAGCACCGGGAAATCCGGGAAGACAGTATAATGGAAGCCGGTCAGGAGATTTTCGGATTTTTATGCAGTTCCTGCCATTCCACAGACGGCCCCATGAATGATATCCGTCCCCTGACAAAAGGACTGACAACTTTGGGGATGGAAAGTCTGCTGGAAGGCATGGGAAAAATCAGTGCCTATATGCCGCCTTTTATGGGAAATGATCAGGAGAAAAAAGCCCTGGCACTGTATATCGTACAGGGACTTCATGGGCTGAAAAAAGATACCGTCAAAAAAGCGGAAATAAAATCCCTGCCCCTGGAAATTCCGCCCTTTGATGCGGAAAAAGAGGAATATATTCTTCTGACCTGGAACAGCAAAGGGATGCACTGCATCAGTAACAGTGATGCCTTTTTTACTTTCTCCCCTCCCGGAAATGATATTTATGCCCTTCTCATCAGACGGGGGCCTTCACCTGAAAAGATCCGGGAAGATATTATCATTTCCTACTATCCGGAAAAAGGGAGTGAAAATCCGGCGGGGCATTCGGAATTCTGGAGATATTCAGAATCCCTCACGGGGCGGAAAATAGAGAAAAACACGGGAATATACGGGAAAAAGATAAAGGATGTCATGGATTATGACAGGGAAAAGGATGTTTACTGCGCAAAGGGCATTCCCCTTGTCCCCTATGCAGAAGACGGCAGTTTCCACCCCTATCCGCTGTTGCAGATAGAAGCCAGGGACAAAGACGGCAATCTGCTGGCAAAAACCCGCCTTGCAGTGCCGGTGACCACAGAAACGGGATGCGGCGGCTGCCACGGCGGCGGATGGGGCCGGAAAGAAACAGAGGGTCTGTCTGCGGAAACCGCCGAAAATATTCTGGCAGTGCATGACCGGAAAAACCGCACGGACCTGGCAAAGAAAGCCGCGCAGGGCAGACCGCAGCACTGCAAATCATGTCACGGGGAAGGCAGGGAACATCTCAACTTTTCCGCCGCCCTTCACGGTTTCCATGCCAATTATATCAGTGACAAATGGGTGGATGCCTGTGCATCCTGCCATCCCGGCCTGCCAAACGGTCAGACCCGTGCTTTCCGGGGCATTCACAAATCTTTGGGGATGAACTGCATGAACTGTCACGGAACAATGGAAGATCATTCCCTATCCCTCTTAAAAGCCGAGCAGCAGGCAGGGAAGGCGGCGGCATCTGCTTTGATGAAACATCTTTCCCCCCGGCTGCTTTCTTCTGTGGAAGAAATCCGTCCCCGGAAACCCTGGATCAACGAGCCGGACTGCCTGCACTGCCACCGGGATTTTCAGGCACCGGAAGTTTTTGAAACCTTTAACCAGTGGACGGATTCCGAAGCCGAACTGTTCCGGATGCGTTCCGGAGAAGCCGGAGTAAACTGTGCGGGATGCCACGGCATTACCCATGCCCTGTATCCCGCGGACAATCCTTTCGGAAAAGACCGGGATAATATTGTTCCCATGCAGTATCAGAATATGCCCTATCCCATGGGCGCGAATAAAAACTGTAAGGTCTGCCATCAGCAGGATATGGAAGAGGAGATGCATCATCCCAATTCTCTGACCGGGTTCCGGAATATCCGATGATTGGGGGAGGGTGAATGGCCGAATACTTCCGGCTTTTTTTGAATGACAGCGTTTTCACCCGCATTTCGCATGTCTCTGTAACACTTTGAAAATTAAATTGTTTTTTCGATAACTTTTTACATGAACGAAAAATCGGATTTAATAAATTCAAATAACCGGAGTGCAAAGAGCGAAATGCGGGTCAATGTCATTGACGTAAGCAGAGTATTCCCCTCCCCCGGCGGGAGGGGTCAGGGGAGGGGAGTCTTACGTCAATGACATTGAAATGTGGATTTTCATGCATTGTTTTTCCATATTACGGATATTCAGGCCGGCCAATGATGACAGCGGCTTTTTCATTATCCAGATACTGCTTTGCCACTTCCATGACATCTTCCACACGGATGGAAGCATAATCATCGGCAATGGAGCGGCTCCATTCAATCTGTTCCGGATGCCGCACCGAATCTGTCAGCACTGTATTAAGCCAGTAGTTGTTTTCCCTGCGCATGTCTTTAATGCCCGTGAGGGTGGGTTCCACCGCGCGGCTCAGTTCCGCTTCACTGATACCTTCTGCCAGCATTCGTGATACAATTTCTTTAATCTCCCGCACAACCTTTTCCGCGTCTGCAGGATTCACAATAATGACAGAATGAAAAACACCGTATCCGGCATAGGCCCGGCCCGGATCATTATAGGCATAGGGAGAATAGGTCGCGCCCAGTTTTTCCCGGATGACCTCCCGGAGCCGATCGGAATAAACTCTGGAAAGAATGGAAATCCGGCGGGTGCGGCTGATATTCCAGATATCGTCCGTAGGCCATGCAATGCGCACCATGCCTTTGGGGATGCTGCTTTCCACGGGAATCTCAAGGGATTTCCCGGCAGGAAATACCGGCAGATCCTTTCTTTCCGTATTATTCTCCCGGATTGTCTGCGGCAGACTTCCGAAATAACGGGCAGTCAGAGGGATGACTGTATCCGGATCAAAATCCCCTGCGAGAGACAATTCCCTGGGAAGAACTTCCAGTGCACTGCCCACCCATTCTTTTACATCTTCCAGACGCAGTTTCCGGAATTCTGCATAGGAAGGCAGCCCAAAACGGCTGTCCCCGCCCGCAAGGAAACGGCTGCCGGATAAAGGCATGGCACCGTCTATGGTTTTGGACAGTTCCTCATACTGCTGGGCAAATCTTTCCATGCTCAGGGCATAGGCATCTTCCCGGAATCCCGGATCTTTCAGGTAGGCATAGAGAAGTTGAAACAAGAGTTCGCTTTCATCGGGAACACTTTTGCTTTCCAGGGCAAAATAATCCTCGGCAATGCGGAAACGGACACGGGTATTTTTCCCGGCCAGGGCCTGTTCCAGTGCATCCGGGTTCAGACTTCCCGTACCGCTTTCATTGACAAGCATCTGGCTCAGTACCCCCAGACCGGATTTATCCGCAGGTTCGGCAGACTGCCCCGGGCCGAAGGTCAGGCGGGCAAGCACCTCATTGTCACTGAAATCTGTCGGTTTGAGATTCAGGCGGAATCCGTTTTCAAAATCAATCTGTATAATGCCCAAATCAGCGATCTCTTTCCGGGAAACAATTTTTCCTTCCCCTGCCGGTTCCGGCAGATAGGGAAAAACCGTTTTTTCCTGCTTTTCCGGAGCAGAAACCGCCGTGGCCCCACTTTCTTCATACACGGAAAGAATCATTTCCTCTGCTGTCATTTCCAGAGATTTCAGTTCCGCATTTCCGGTAAGCAGAATCATCCGGTGATCCGGATGCCATGTTTCCCGGAAGCCCCGGCTGATTTCTTCTGCGGTGAGAGATTCAATAAAGGGCGCGTACAGGGCTTTTTCCTGCGCGGGAGACCGGAACACCCGGTCCGCATCCAGATGTCTCATAATATTCCGGGCAAGGGATTTGCTCTCCCGCGTTCCGGCATTTTTGACAGCCCTCTCGGTTTCTGCCAGCAGATCTTTTTTCACCCGTTCGGCCTCCGCCTCCGTAAATCCGTATGTAAGGGCTTTGCGCAGGGTCTGCTCCAGAATCTGCAGGCAGGGTTCCCATTTTTCCGGGCTGCAGTCCGCGCTGATAAATCCGTACTCATAATACTGAAGATAAATACCGGAACTGACCGAGGCATCGGTAAAGGGAGAGTCCGCTTTCCGGGTCAGGCGTTCCAGGCGGTTTTGCACAATACGGTCTGCTGCATTCCGAAGCAGATATTTTTTCTGCAAAGCAGGGGAGTCATGTTCCGGTTCAATCCGTTCAATCACCTGTATAGTGATTTCGGTATTTCCTTTTTCCGGTTCATGATGGTAAAAAGAAGAGATACCCCGGTGATCAAAACGGCCCGGGTCCGGTTCTGCGGCAGGCGGGGCACGGGGACTCAGGGAAGAAAACTGTTCGCGAATCAGGCCGTGGGCGGTTTCCTCCTGAAAATCCCCTACCATCACCAGAACAATTCTTTCGGGCCGGTACCAGGTATCATAAAAATCTTTCAGATCTTTCCGTCCGGCTTTTTTGATAATCTCTTCTTTTCCGATGGGAATACGCTGGGAAATCAGCGTACCCGGCAGTTCATAGGCAATTGTTTTGACAAAGGTGCGGAAGTCTGCGGAATCCCGTGCGCGCATTTCTGAAAAAATGACCCTGCGCTCCCGGTCTGTTTCGGATTCCAGCAGCAGGGCACTGTCCGCGTAATCATGCAGCACCAGCAGTCCGTCTTTGATGCTCTGTGCATCCCCTTTGGGCAGAAGGATGTCGTATACGGTACGGAAAAAACCGGTGCTGGCATTGGCATCCGGGCCGAAATCCATGCCAATGCTTTGAAAATATTTTACCAGTTCTCCGGGCCGGAAATGTTCGGAACCGTTAAAGAGCATATGCTCCAGAAAATGGGCCAGTCCCTGCTGATCCTCCCTTTCATGCACAGAACCGGCCTGCACATGCAGATGCATACTCACCCGGTCTTTTGGGGTGCTGTTGGGCATGAGAACATAACGGAGCCCGTTGTCCAGTTTTCCGAAGATCAGAGAAGGATCGGGATCCAGTTCACTTTTTTCATGGGGCCAGTGCCCAGATGCAGTATTCCCGGAGGAAATTTTTTTTCCCGCCGGGCAGCCCTCTGCTTTGCCTGTTTCTTTTTGTCCCGCAGAAGGCGGAGAAGTGCAGGAAGAAATGAGTATCAGAAACAGTAAGGCCCAAAACCCTGTCCATTGTCTGTGATTGTGTTTCCGCATGACGCTCCTTTTTTCATTTTTATCATATTTCCAGATAGTTTTGCCCTGTTATACTGAATGAACCCGGATTCCCCTCCCCCGGCGGCCAATACTGCTGCCTTAATGGACTGTCAAATAAATTTTTTACCCTTTTAAAAAATCCGAAGCGGGGAATCCAAACTGAAAGTTTGGAAGTCTGCCAAACTTTCAGTCCGGCACTCCTCCGCAGCTTTTCTGAGTGTACAGAAATATATTTGACAACCCACTTAAGGCCGGAGGAGTGTCAGACTTACAGTCTGACATACTGAATTTATTTAAAAAAAGACGTGCTAAACTGTAAGTTCAGCACTCCGGGTTTTCTTAAGGCAGCAGTATTGCCCTCTGACACCGAACACCTGACACCTGACACCGAACACCTGACACCTGACACCGAACACCTGACACCTGACACCGAACACCTGACACCTGACACCTGACACCGAACACCTGACACCGAACACCGAACACCTGACACCGAACACCTGACACCGAACACCTGACACCGAACACCTGACACCGAACACCAATACTACTGACCTAAGGCCGGAGGAGTGTCAGACTTACAGTCTGACATGCTGAATTTATTTAAAAAAAGACGTGCTAAACTGTAAGTTCAGCACTCCGGATTTTCTTAAGGCAGCAGTATTGCCCTCTGACACCGAACACCTGACACCTGACACCGAACACCTGACACCTGACACCGAACACCTGACACCTGACACCGAACACCTGACACCTGACACCTGACACCG
>JAABRU010000230.1 GCA_011390755.1 Desulfobacteraceae bacterium
TCCGGGAAATTTTCCCGTTTATATTCTGTTCCGGCCCGTATAACTGAAAATTTCCCACCTGTTCGCATTGATATCAATAAAATTCTGATATGAACATTGAACATGAACAGAAATCGCTCAATTTAGGTTAATATGTCGTATACAGACGATTTTGAGTTCCCCCTGCCCCTCCCTGAGGGGGGGACTCTTACGTCAATGACATTGCATCTATAGTGCGTCGCAAATGGACTGATACCGTAAATTCTGTTTTCAGTTTCCGAATGTTAAAAAAACTGGCAGGACAAAACAGGTATCAGTTCATCTGCTACGAGCTATAATATCTAGGACTTACGCAGTTGGAATTTTAACTATTTGAATTTACTATGTATGCCAAAAAATCACAGTCAATAAAAACAGTGGCTTATGTTTCAACTGCGTAACTCCTAATATCATTGCATTTATTAAATATTGTTTATGCAGATGAAATATGATAAACAGACTCCTGCACACCTTAAATAAATGGACATAGAATATTTATTTTATAAACAAATAGTTAATGCAAGACCTGTAAATTTTATAGCAAAATAAATCCTTAATTACCAAGAGTTTGCAAAATTTTGAATTTCCATTTTTTATTGCAATAAAATAAAATTGTTATCCCGAATTTTGCAAAAGTGTGTCAGGAGTCTGATAAAAATAAAAAAACAATCAAAAAGATTATAAGCGGAGAACGTAAAATTTTGATATATATGATATAAATATATCTGCTGAAATTAAAAACAGTAGAAGCAAACTTTGATGAACCGGTAAAAAGTCCAAATTTCAAAAATCGCTGTTAATAAAATCAGCAGATTAATATGTATCAAAACCTGATTTTCCGACTTTTTACGAGACCATCAAACTTTAAAAGAGTAAATATAAATCCCACACCTCCCTGAGGGAGGGGCAGGGGGAGGGTGGAAACGTCATTAACTGCAAATCGCTGTTTCCCCCCTCCCGCCGGGGGAGGGGAATATTCGGATCAACGGACTTGACCCACCACCAAAAAATCTTTAAACAGAAAGGAAATTATATGAAATCACAGAAATCGGATATGTCAGGTATTTTCCTTAATTCCATCATACTCAGGCATTTGACCGGCGTTTTTGTCTGCTTTTGCTTAGCTGCTTTTCCCTTTAAAGCCTCTTCGGATGAGATTCACTTTATGACTCATTCATCAAAAGAAAGTACATACATTGATGAAAAGGGCGAACTTCGAGGAAAAGAGCATGCAGGCTCAAGGGCTTTTTTCGTTGAACTGGTCAGAGAGATGATGGCCAGGATGGGCACTTCATCCAAAATAATTCAAGATGTGCCGTTAAAACGGGGGATAATTACTGTTCAACAAAGGGATAATTACGCATGTTTTTTTATAACCAGAACAGCAGAGAGGGAAAAGACAGTAAAATGGGTGGGGCCTCTTTTATCCAATGAATTCTATTTTTATGAGGCTAAAAAATATCCGACAGGTATCAAAACAATCGGCGATGCAAAAAAATACACGGTGTGTGTGTTGAAAGGGAGTATCTATGATAAACCCTTAGCCGAAAAAGGATTTACCGAAATCTATGAAGTTTCCCGTTATGAAAATTGTCTAAAAATGCTTAATACAGGAAGAATCCCCCTGACTGTTTTAGGTGACAATTTATTTGCACCGTCTGTAAAAAATGCAGGTTTGTCTGCTGATGATTTTTCTCAGACTCCGGTAATGCTTTTCAAAAAAGAAGGATATATAATTTTTTCTAAAAACATTTCAGATATGGAAATAAAAAAGTGGCAGGCAGTGATCGACATGCTGAAACAGACGGGGGAATATGACAGGATTTACGAAAAATACTTCGTTGTTCCATGAAAGGCAGGTTTGGAAACAGAACTTGTCCGAACCGATTTCTGAGAAAATATGATACAGCACCGGAATACATATACAGAAAAGCAGTACCGAAGATGTATTAATCAAAGGCATAACCCGTCATTTCCTGTTATTTCTGCCTGAACACCTCCTTTCCGCCCATCACTTCTGGGGCGATTGCACCGCAGAGACGCACACCGCAGAGACGCACACCGTGCGTCTCTACAGGGGACTTTCATATAAACGGGCATGAGTTATGACTCACAACGAAGCATGAAAGCTGCGCGGAGTGCGAAAATTAAGGCGGAGGCCGGTTTTTCGCAAACACTTTCATATAAACGGTCATAAATTGCATTCACAGCGAAGCATGAAAATACACCGCAGAGACGCACACCGCAGAGACGCACGCCGTGCGTCTCTACAGGAGACTTTCATATAAACGGGCATGAGTTATGACTCACAACGAAGCATGAAAGCTGCGCGGAGTGCGAAAATTAAGGCGGAGGCCGGTTTTTCGCAAACACTTTCATATAAACGGTCATGACCTGCATTCACAGCGAAGCATGAAAATACACCGTAGAGACGCACGGTGTGCGTCTCTGCAGAAGACGCACACCGCAGAGGCGCACACCGTGCGTCTCTGCAGGGGACTTTCGTATAAAATCAAAATAATTCCGAATAAAAAATACAATAACCCATCTGCTTTCGGAGAAAAGGATGTCACAATATATTCAGAACAACAGACTGTTTAACGGCACATATTTCAACCGGGTACTTTCGAATATTTCCTTTCCCCGGAAGCGGGAACTGCCCCCTGACGGAAGAAAGCGGCTGAAAGACCTGCTGGAAATCTGGATGGAAGTGCGGCCCCGCATGGTGAAAGACCTTCCCGAATCCCAGGCCCTTTCCAAACCCTATGCCGGACTCACACCTTTGCTGGAACCCCTGAAAAATGTTTCCGAGAAAAGTGTGGAATCCGACTTTGTTCTCCCTGTGCTGGAAACAGTGCTGGACTACAGCTGTGACAAGGAAAAATCCCTTATCCTGACCGGGCTGCCGGAAAATGAACGGAAAAAGAAAAAGAATGACCGGCCCGACCTGATTCTCTTCCGGGAGAAAAAGCTGCATAATGCGGCGGTGAAGAATGCTTCCCAAAAGAAAACAATGGCCGACAGTCTGACTTTCTGCCGGGATGCGGATTTTATTCTGGATGTAAAGAAATTTTCCAAGGGGATCGGCGCGGATGAGGAAATCGAACAGGGGAAAGATACCAACGCAGCGGAAGATATAGACCAGGTGGAACGCTATACCAGGGGATGCGGGAAAAACTGGGGCATTCTCACCAACGGACGGTCATGGCGGCTGATGCGGAAAGGGAAAATACTGGAACATCTGCGTTTTGACCTGGTTCTCTTTCTGGAAGAGCTGTATATGCGGGAAGATTTGGTACAGAAAGGCCGGGTAAGGGAATCGGCTTTCAGCGATGCGGATATGGAAATATTTACCCTGTTCTTTTCTTTTTTCGGTCATCCCGCGGTGGGCGGCGGTTATCTGGATCTGCTGTATAATGAGGGGGAAGCCGATAACCGCCGGGTGCGGGATATTCTGCGGGACAATGCCTATACCGCGGTTCAGATCATCTCCGAAAGTTTCTGGAAATTTCCGGGTAACAATTATCCGGAAAAGCCTTCCCAGGATGTGCTGGATCATCTGCGGGAACTTTCCCTTACCTTTCTGTACCGCCTGCTTTTTATTCTCAAAGCCGAGGCCCAGGGGCTGCTGCCCATGAAAACGGAAATGGGAGGGGATACGGTGTATGCCGGAAAAATTTCCACATGGGCAATTTTCAGTGAACTGAAACAGGATTCCGAAGAAATTCTCAGAAACAGCAGCACCGGTTTTGACAAACTCCGCAGACTCTTTGAACTGGTCAATTCCGGCGGTGAATACGATGTTCCGGCCTATGACGGCGGTCTTTTTGACCCGGAAATCCATTGGGAACTGGAAAAACTGCGTCTCAATGATGATGCCCTGTATGCGGTTCTGAACCGGCTGATTTATCTTGAAAAAAATGATAAATACGAATCCGGGCAGTCCGAACCTGTTCCCTATGCGGATCTGGATGTGCGGGATTTCGGGGATATTTACGAAGGTCTGCTGGAACAGCGTCTGACTTTGGAAAAAACCGGGAAGGAATATTCCATTTCCCTCCGAAACAAAAACGGGGAACGCAAGGCCAGCGGTTCCTGGTTTACACCGGATTCCCTGGTGGACCATATTGTCCGGGAAACCCTGAATCCCCTGCTGGAAAAATGCAAAGGCGATCCCCATAAGATTCTTGGTCTGAAAATTCTTGATCCCGCAATGGGCAGCGGTCATTTTCTGGTAAAAGTGACGGATGTGATGGCCTGGCATCTGACCCTGAACTGTACACCCATAGACAAAGGGGTTCCCAATGATAACGGCCCGCCCGAATATGCCTACTGGAAGCGGAAAGTGGTGGAGAACTGCATTTACGGATGCGATGTAAACCCCATGGCCGTGGAACTCGCCAAGGTGTCCCTGTGGCTCCATTCGGCCAGCCTGTGCAGGCCCCTGTCTTTTCTGGATCATCATCTGAAGTGCGGCAACAGTCTGGTGGGGGCCGATATGCGGAGGGTATCCCGACCGGGCATGGCAGGCAAAGAACTGAAATCCGGCACGGTGTGGGTTCCCGCAGCAGAACAGGAGGAAGCTCCCTCCCCCTCCGGGGGAGGGCCGGGGTGGGGGAAATCGGGGAAAAAGAAGAAAAAACGCCAAAGTAAACAGATTGAACTGCCCTTTCCCATTGATACGGAACTCTTTTCCGGCATTATTGACAGTGTGCGGGAAATTCTGCGGCGTCCCAGCAACACGGCTGCACAGGTCAAATCCAAACAGCGGGATTATCTCATGTCTGTAAACCAAAGACTGGAGGCCCACCGCATTCTCTGCGATCTGTGGTGCGCGCAGTGGTTTCTGGCAGATGCGGACAAAGAAGGGCTGTCGGTCTATGAAAGTCCCAACGGCCTGTATGCCCGTGTGAAAAAAATCTGTGGCATTACCGATGAAGCCCGGCGCATGAGCGAAACAGAAAAAGTGAAAAAACATCCTTTTGTGAAAAAAATCGAAGCGGCCCGGCAGGAAGGTTCCGGTCCCCGGCCCATGCGTTTTTTTCACTGGCAGATTGAATTTCCCGAAGCGGCCTTTACGGATGAGGGCGAACTGAAAGAGAATTTCGGATTTGACGGCGTGGTGGGCAATCCGCCCTGGGACAGAATAAAACCGACCAAAAAGGACTTTTACGGGGCATTCCATGAGGAAGTGGCAAACCGTCAGGGAACTTCCCTCAATGCCCTGATTGCCGACATGGAAAAGGACAATCCGGATTTGGAATCCGGCTGGCAGGAGTATGAAAAAATGTGCTACAGCCTGACGGCCTATCTGAGTCAGTGCAATGATTATCAGTTCCAGACGGCCATTGTGGAAGGCAGAAAGACCGGGGGAGACCCGGATCTCTTCCGCTATTTTACCGAAAGGGCCGGGCAGTGCGTCCGCAAAGGCGGACGGGTGGGCTTTGTGGTTCCCTGTACGCTCTGGCAGGGGCAGGGATGCACCGGGCTGCGCCGTCTTCTCTTTGAACATTGTGCCATGTCAAGTATTTATACCTTTGAAAACTACCGCAAATGGGCCTTTGCCATTCATTCCAGTTTCAAATTTACGGCCTTTGTATTTTCCGCAGAAAAACCGCCGGAAAATCACAGCTTTCCTGCGGCCTTCATGCTGCGGGATACACAGGTTTTGGAAGGCGGACTTCCGGAACGGGTGGTGAAATTGTCCTATGAATATGTAAAAATGCTAAGTCCTTCAACTTTTGCTCTGATAGATAACAAATCAGACAGCGAAGCCCGATTTATTCTTAAAGCGCACAAAAATTTTCCGCTGTTTGGTTCAGAAGAAAGCGATTGGAACCCGGTTTATCGAAGACAGTTGGATATGGGCAATGATTCCTGGCGTTTCAAAACAAGGGAATGGATGAAAGACCGGGGATTTACGCAGGTATTGCCCCGAAAACAGGAAGACGGCACATGGACACAGGAAAAAAGCGGCCCGGAAAGCGCAGCACTGCCCGAAAGTCTGCCGGATGGCGGTGAATACTGGATTTCAGCAGATGCGGATTATTACAGGCAAAGGGGATACAGTGAAGATCAGGTGGAAATCAGCGGAAAGAAACTGACCTTTTTCATTGCGCCGGAAGATGCGGATCTGGAAAAGAGTAAAAAATTTGACCTGAAAAAAGACTTCCGCCGCATATTCCCTTCAGAAATCTATACGGCCCTGTACGAAGGGCGCATGGTGCATATCTTTGACCATTCCCAAAAACGCTACCTGCATGGGGAAGGGAGGAAAGCCATTTGGGAAGATATTCCGGTTGCGGATAAAATGCTTCAGCCCAGGGTTTTTCTCTGCAAAGCAGAAACAGGGAAAGAAACAAAACCCAGAATCGGATTCTGCGATGTTACCGGTGCGACCAATGAGAGAAGTATTCTTGCTACAATAATTGGAAAGGATAATTTTTCCGGCGATACAGTTCCGAATCTGTCAACGGAGAATGGTAAGAAAAATCTTGTTCTTTTAAGTATTTTATGTTCATTTTTTTGTGATACATTAATTCGTCTTAGAATTTCTACACGGTTAAAATGGTATCTCCTGAAAAATTTAGCCATACCAAGCTATAGCAGTATTCCTGCCCAAAAACGTGAGGAAATCTGCCATCTGGCTGCAAAACTCAACTGCACCACCCCGGAACTGGCCGGAGTCTGGAATGCCGTATTTCCCGATGAACCCTGGACCTATGCTTCCGCAGAACGGGATTTATGGAAACGGGCGGAAATCCGTGCAAAACTGGATGCCATTGTAGCGGAACTCTACGGCCTGAGCGTGGAAGAATACGCCGTCATCCTCACCGGTTTCCCCCTCATGGACCGGGACCAGCCGCCCCTGCCCGGTGATGTTTTTCTGACCGAGGGAAACGAAACATCCAAAAACAAAGGGGAAGAAGGAAAAGACTGGATAGAAAAAGAATGGGGAATCTTTGAACTCAAAGCCCGCAGTTTCATCACCCGTGACTTTGCTCTGCTCACCTATATGGAACACAAAAAATACCCCATCCCCCAAAAGCTGGATGAATGGTACAGGGAAAAAGCGGATTTCGACCCCGAAAGCTCCCTCTCCCGCTTCCGCATCGGAGAAATCAAAGACCTGAAAGACAGGGTGGAAACCGCTAAAAAACACGGAGCCATTCCTTACATTCCCACCACAAGAGGGGGAGATACGTCAGATGGATAAAAAACAGCAGGTAGGGTGCGTTAGGCGGCAGCCGTAACACACCGTAATGTATACGATCCGGTGCGTTACGCTAAACCCAATGCCGTTTCCTTAAGAAAATTACGGAGTGCCAAACTGAAAGACTTCGGCAGGCTCAGTCGGGTCGTCCGGCAGTATTTTTCTGAATCATTTCAGTGTCCCAAACTTTCAGTTCGGGACTCCTTCCCCCTTAAGGAAACGGCATTGACGCTAACCCGACTTCAATTTTAAGTGAAACAAAGCACTATAATACTTCCAGCAGCCTGTCGTGAATATTATCAAATCCGCCGTTGGACATGATGAGAATCAGATCACCGCTTCGGGCTTCTTCTGACAGAAATGTGATGATAGAATCCGTATCATCAAAGTGGAAGGCGTTTTTTTCTCTTTTCTGCAAATCCCACACCAGTTTTTCCGATGAAAAGCGTTCATTCACCGGGATTTTGTCCAAGCGGGAAGGTTTGCGGATACAGACCATATCCGCATCGTCAAAAACCAGGGGATAGACATTCTGGAAAACCTGCCGCATACTGGTATTGGTGCGGGGTTCAAATACGGCAATTACGCGGCCGTCCGGATAGTAGGGCCGCACGGCTTTGATGGTTTCCTTTACGGCTGTGGGATGGTGGGCGAAATCATCCATTACGGTAATACCGTTTTTTACGCCCCGCACTTCCTGGCGGCGGCGGGGGCCGAGAAAGGTTTCCATTGCGCTGCCGATGACCGAAGGGGAAATTCCCAGATTGTCGGCTATGGCAATCACGGACAGGGCATTGAGCAGATTGTGTTTTCCCACCAGCCGGGTGCGGAATTCTCCGAACTGTTTCCCTTTTTTATTAACGCCGAAAACCGTCCACGGGGATTCAATGCGGATATCACCCAGCCCCCAGGCCGAATGCCCGTTGCTGCCGTAATTCGTAATATGGCAGACCCGGTTTTGACACAGGTCTTTGATATTTCTGTCTTCATCAAAGGCCACCAGAGTGCTTTCGGCTTTCATGCGCAGGAGCAGACGGTCGAAAAAGGATTTTACATGGGCCAGGTCTTTGAAAATATCCGCATGGTCAAACTCCACACTGGTCATGACGGCCATATGGGGATCAAAATGGACGAATTTCGGCCCTTTGTCAAAAAAAGCCGTGTCATATTCATCCCCTTCAATGACAATATAATCCCCTTTGCCCAGGCGGTAATTGCTGTTGAAATTGCGCAGGATGCCGCCGATAAAAAAAGTGGGGTCCAGCCCGGCTTCATGGAGAATCCAGGCCAGGATGGAGCAGGTGGTGGTTTTTCCGTGGGTTCCCGTAACCATGAGCACTTTTTTGTTTCCGGCAACAAAACGGTTGATGGCCTGGGGCATGGAACAGTAGGGAAGCCCCAGGTCCGCAAGGGCCTGTGCTTCGGGATTGCCGCGTGAGACAGCATTTCCCACAATGACCAGATCCGGTCTGTACGCCAGATTTTCCGGCCGGAATCCTTCTGTCACCCGGATATTTTTCTCCGCCAGAAAATGGCTCATGGGCGGATACACCCCCTGATCGGAACCGGTGACTTCATAACCCGAATCCTTCAGCATTCCTGCCAAAGCCCCCATGCCCGTACCGCAGACCGCAATCATATGGATTTTTTCCACATGATCGGGAATCCGGTTTTTTGTCATATCCATGTAATCATTCCTTATATATGGTCTGCAAATTTTTTTGCAGGTTATTTTCTTTTGTTGTGCTAAGTTAAATTAATTGTTATATTTTTTTATTGCTGCGAAGTTCCTGCTTCGCAACACATGTGAAAGGAATCTCAGATTTCCTTTCAGTTGCGTTCCCAGACAGGAGCTTCAATGCCCCTAAGTTAAGGAATAAACCCCGCAGGGGTGTCAGAGAATAGCCCGGCAATTTATTGCCGGGATCAGAATTGTCATGAAACTCAGTCCCGCAGGGACGAAAGAAAATCAGACGGAATTCTTCCGTCCCTGCGGGACTCTGAAATATTTTTTCCTTGATTCCCGGCAGTAAACTGCCGGGCTATTGTCTGATGTCCCTCCGGGACAGAATCTTAAAAATCCGTTCGTCCTTAACTTAATGACATTGAGGCAGTACCTTGGGAACGAAAGGTAAAAAAATAAAAACGGAGGGCTGACAGATGCAGCAGGCACTCAAAGAACAGTTACAGAAATTTGTCCGAAGTGATAAACATATCACTGTCCTGACCGGTGCGGGAATATCCGCGGAAAGCGGCATTCCCACCTTTCGCGGTCCCGAAGGTTACTGGACGGTCGGATCAAAGGAATATCATCCCCAGGAAATGGCCACCCGGCGCATGTTCACCCTTGCGCCCGATGAAGTCTGGAAATGGTATCTCTACCGTTTCAATGTCTGTTCGGCCGCCCTTCCCAATCCGGGGCATTATGCCCTGGTGGAAATGGAAAAAATTTTCGGAAACC
>JAABRU010000079.1 GCA_011390755.1 Desulfobacteraceae bacterium
CGAACAGACAGACAGACTCAGAAAGGGGGTTGAAACACGGTTTTCTCAAAACAGAATGCTGTATAAATTCAGCATAATAATGTTTCCGAAAAGGCTCGTAACGAGTCGGGTTGAGACTTTAAACCACTTACTGCAGACCTTCTTTCCGAGAATATCTGTTTGCCCCCGCAGAAAATATCACCAGATCAGGCAGAATCTTCCCTTGACAAAAGAAAAAATATAATCATTTTTATACAGAATTTTAACTTGTTGCGGAGAAATCCGTATGAATAACCCTGTAATATTATTAGAAATTAAGGAGGGTTGCAGCAGCAATGATTGAAGTAAAAAACCTGACAAAGCTTTTCGGAAACAAGAAAGCCGTGGATGATGTGACCTTTCAGGTGGCAAAAGGAGAAATTCTCGGTTTTCTGGGGCCCAACGGTGCCGGAAAATCCACCAGTATGCGCATGATCACCGGTTTTATTCCGCCAACTTCGGGTACAGCAGTGATCGGAGGGCATGACATTCTCGGCGAACCCATAGCCGCACGGCGGAAAATCGGATATTTGCCGGAAAACGCCCCGGTTTATCCGGATATGACGGTTTTCGGATATCTGGATTTCTGTGCGGAAATAAGGGGATTCTCCGGTGCGGACCGGAAGCGGAAAGTGGAAGCGGCCATTGAAAAATGTTTTCTCAGGGATGTGAAATTCCAGGCCGTGAGCACGCTTTCCAAAGGCTTTAAACAGCGGGTCTGTTTTGCCCAGAGCATAATCCATGATCCGGAATACCTGATTCTGGACGAACCCACCGACGGTCTGGACCCCAACCAGAAACATGAAGTGCGTATGATGATCCGGAATATGAGTGCGGAAAAAGCCATTGTACTGTCCACCCATATTCTGGATGAAGTGGATGCGGTCTGTACCCGCGCCATCATTATCGCAGACGGAAAAATTGTGGCCGATGACACACCTGCCGGTCTCAAAACCCGCTCTGTGCGGCACGGGGCTGTATCTCTCAGCCTGAATTCTGCGGATCCGGACAGCTTTTTTTCCTGTATCCGAGATGTTGAAGGCATAAAGGATACGAAAATTCTGGAACAGACGGATGATTTTTTCAGGGTCCGCGTTTTCCCCGAATCGCCGGACATACTTATCGCAGACCGCCTGATGTCTGTTCTTTCCGAAAAAGGGTTTACTGTAAAATCCGTATTCGTGGAGCAGGGGCGTTTGGATGAAGTTTTCCGTACCGTCACTTCTCCGGCAGAAAATGCCGAAAACCCCTGAATAAATTGAAACTTGATTTTTGAAACCGGAAACCCGGAAACCGGTTCCTGATTATTATTGAATGAGAATGGAGATGATCATTGCTCATCGGTAACCGGTATCTGATAATTGATCTACAGGTGAGGTATGTATAGCAAATCTTTTATAAACAATGTCAGGGCAATTTTCAAGCGCGAGATTTCCGGATATTTCGGTTCTCCTGTTGCCTATGTTTTTATTGCCATTTTTCTTTTGCTGATCGGTTTTTTCACTTTTTATATCAGCAGATTTTTTGAAGCCGGTCAGGCTGATCTGCGGGCATTTTTTGAGTGGCATCCCTGGATTTACATGTTTCTCATCCCGGCCGTGGCCATGCGTCTGTGGGCAGAGGAACGGCGCATGGGAACCATTGAGCTGATCCTTACTTTTCCCGTAACAGTGACGGAGGTCATCCTGGGAAAATTTCTGGCGGCCTGGGCCTTTATTGCTGTGGCACTTTTCCTTACTTTCCCCATGTTTTTTACGGTCATCTATCTGGGAGATCCGGACATCGGGGCCATTTTCTGCGGTTATGTGGGCAGTTTTCTCATGGCCGGGGCTTTTCTCAGTGTGGGCAGTATGACATCCTCTCTGACCCGGAGCCAGGTCATCAGTTTTATTGTGGCTGTGGTCATCTGCCTGTTTTTTATTCTGGCCGGATATCCTCCTGTAACCGATGTGCTGTCCGGCTGGGCACCCCGCTGGATGGTCAGCGTGGTATCCAATCTGAGTTTTCTGTCCCATTTTGTTTCCCTGCAAAGGGGGGTTATTGACATGCGGGATCTGATTTATTTCTTTTCTGTTATTTTTTTCATGCTTTTTGCCAACAGCATGGTCATTCAGAACAGAAGAACCTGATTCAGTGAACAGTAAACAGTTGGCAGTCAATAAACTGTAGGTCGGGTTGGCGCAGCGTAACCCGACATTCATAAGCAGTGGAAAAGAAAGTGATGAGTGATGAGAAAATCAAAAAAATGCTCTGCTCAAAGTAAGTCGGGGCAGCGTATTTCGACTTCGCTCAATAACCGGATATAACCCGATATTCGGGATGTAACATAGGAGAAATATAAATGGAAATACAATCAAAAGAAACGAAAACGGATACGCCTTCTTTGGGCGGAAAATCGCTTTATTCCGCGGGCGGTATTGTGCTGGTGCTGGCCATACTGCTCATGGTCAATGTGCTTTTTGCCGGGGTAAACCTCCGCTGGGATGCAACCGAGGATAATCTTTATTCCCTGTCGGACGGTTCCAAAGAGATTCTTTCCGATCTCAAACAGGATGTGATTATCAAGGTCTATTACAGTCAGGATGTGGAAAACATTCCTGTCCATATTAAAAATTATGCCAAGCGGATGCTGGATTTTCTGGAAGAATATGAAAATTACGGCCACGGCAAAATCACAATAGAAGTTCACAATCCCAAACCGGATTCCGAGGAAGAGGACTGGGCCATTAAATACGGCATTGAAGGTGCAGGACTTCCCACAGGCGATAATGTCTACTTCGGACTGGTGGCCCTGGCCGGGGATCAGGAGGAAGCCATCCCCATGCTGGATCCCGCTCGGGAAGAGCAGTTGGAATACGACATCACCCGGATTATATCACGGGTCCAGTCTCCCAAAATGAAAAAAATCAGCATTATCAGTTCTCTGCCGGTTTTCGGGCAGCCGCCCCAGGGATTTATGCAGCAGCCCCAGGGAGCTCAGTCCTGGCTTTTTGTGGAGGAACTGAAAAAATCTTATGAAGTGAGCCAGATTAACACTTCGGAAAAACAGGTGGATGCAGATACGGATCTGCTGCTGATTATCCATCCCAAGAATCTGGATGAAGAACTGCAGTATGCCATTGATCAGTATGTGCTTACAGGCGGCAATGTGATGGTTTTTGCCGATCCTGTGGCGGTTTCGGATACGGCCTCCCAGCCCGGACGTCCGCCCATGAATACATCGGATCTGAAAAAACTGCTGACGGCCTGGGGTATTGAGATGGACATGAATAAAGTGGTGGCCGACTATGATTATCCCACCCGCCTGAGAGCACAGAACAACCGGGTGGAAGAAAACCCCATGTGGCTGTCTGTGCAGCAGGGGGCCTTTAATCAAGAGGAAATTGTGACCGGCCAGCTGGAAAGTGTTCTTTTTCCTGTGGCCGGGGCCATTGTCAAATCTGCGGACAGTTCTTATGAATATACACCACTGGTACAGTCCAGTACCAATTCCTCTTTAACCGATGCCTTCAAAGCCCGTTTCGGCGGCGGCCAGATGCTGCGCCGGGATTTCAAAGCCACAGTGGAAAAATACGACCTGATTGCACGGGTACGGGGACAATTCAAAACAGCCTTTCCCGGTGGAAAACCCGAAGCAAAGGAAGAGGATGGCAAGGAAGAGGATAAAGAAGACAGTTCGGATAAAACCGAACACCTCAGCGAAGGACAGAAAACCGCCACCATCATCGTTATCGCTGATGCGGATATGCTCTATGACGATTATTATGTCAGCAACCAGAATTTTCTGGGATTCAAGATTTCCCGCATGTTCAACGACAATCTGAATTTTCTGCTCAATGCGGGTGAAATGCTGACCGGCAGCGAGGCCCTGATCAGTATCCGCTCCCGCGGCAAATTTGAACGCCCTTTTACCACTGTGCAGGAACTGGAGAAAAAAGCCCAGGCCCGCTGGCTGGCAAGGGAGCAGGAACTGATGCAGAAAGTTGAGGATACCAATCAGAAACTCCGGCAGTTGGAACAGCAGAAAGATGCATCCCAGAAGATGATTATGAGTCCGGAGCAGGAAGAGGAAATCCGCAAATTTCAGGAAGAAAAAATCCGGATCAATCAGCAGCTCAAAGAAGTCCGCCGTAATCTGCGGGCCGATATTGAATCTTTGGGAAGCTGGCTCAAATTCATCAATATCTTTCTTATGGTTTTTATTGTGGCCATGGGCGGCGGGCTTTTCGCCCTGTACCGCCGGAAAAAAAGTGTAAGCGGAGGTGAAGAATAATGAAATCCAAAACATTTATTATCCTGCTGGCCCTGTGCGCGGTTCTGGGCCTGCTCACATATTTTATTAGCGGAAGCGGAAAACAGACGGCCAAAACAGCGGATACAGCAAGCGATGTCTTTCTTTCCGAACTGCCTGTGAATGACATCACTTCCATCTCCATCAAAGATAAGGAAAATACACTGGAACTGGAAAAGGGGGAATCCGTATGGGAAGTGAAAAGCAGTTTCGGATATCCCGCGGATTTCGGCAAAATTGCCGAATTTGCCAAAAAACTCAAAGACTGCAAAGTGGGCAGAAGTTTTGAAGCCACAGAAGATATGCGCCTGCGTCTGGCCCTGTACAGCCCGGATGAACAGAATGTGAAAGAGCTGAAGGACGAAAACAAAGGCACGCTGGTAACATTGAAGAATAAGGAAAACAAAGTGCTGGCCGACATCATTATCGGCAATGCCAGGGAAGCCGCTTCGGGCAGCGGCGGGCATTATATGATGAACGCGGGCGGCAATACGGTCTATCTGGTGGACAAGGATTTCAAATTTATGGACAAAAAAAGCAGTGACTGGATCAGAACCGACCTGCTGGATGTAAAAGCCGAAGATGTGGAGGAAGTGATCTGCAAAGACCGGAAAAATGATACGGTCCTTTATACGCTGAAACGTCCGGAAAAAGGCAAAAATCCCGAATTTGTCCATCCGCCCGAAGGCAAAAAAATGATCCCGTCCAAAATCAACAATGTATTCAGCGCACTGGGGTCTTTCAAAATTGACGGTGTGGCCGATCCGGCAATGACAGCAGCGGATACGGGAACGGAAAATATCTGCCTCATTTACCGTATGTTTGACGGAACCGAATACACGGCCTGCCCCGGCAGTGCATCCAAAGAGGATGCGGAGAAATTCTATTTCCGGGCGAGTGCATCCTATACAGAACCGCCCTCTGAAGAAAAAACAGCAGAAGACGCGGAAACAGCCCCGGAAGAAGGGAAAGCAGAAGAAGGGGAATCCAAACCCACGGTAGTCCTGAATGATAATGCAGATAAGGCGGATAAAGCAGATAAAACCGAAGAAAAAGCGGATACCGGGGATAAAGCAGAAGATAAAAAGGAAGAAGAAAAACCGGATCCCGCAAAACTCAAAGCCGATGCAGAGGAACTGAATCAGAAAATCAGTCCCTGGACCTATATGATCCCCAAATGGAAGGCTGAACGCCTGATTTCAGATCCGGAAGAGTTTTTTGAAAAACCCGAAGAAGAAGCGGATAATGAAAATGAAGCACCGCCCATGATGCTTCCGCAGTAAAAAACTTTTTATCCCCTGTGCGGTTCTGCAGTCTGCACGGGGGATAATCTTTCTATCCGAATTCCCCAACTCTTTTCTGCAGCCTCCTTTCCTCCATAACAGATTTTTCGCAAATCTCTGTATCCTCCGGTTGACTGTTTGTCATAAAATGTATAATATGAATTTTTTAAAATATGGCTGTATCCCTTTATAAATACCGTTAACTGCATTGCCGGAATCCGATACTTGTGTACAAGTTTTTGGAAGTCCTGTCCGGAAGTACCGAAAGGAAACTGTATGGCTTTAAAACTCGGAATGAAAATACTGTTGGTGGAAGACTTTAATGTTACCCGTAAGCTGGAAATAAAGGCCCTGAACAAAATCGGTTTCAGCAATATTGTGGAGGCTGAGAACGGAAAAACGGCCATAGCGAAACTGAAAGCGGAAAAAGATATTGAGCTGATTATCAGCGACTGGAATATGCCGGAAATGAACGGTTTTGATTTTTTGAAACTGGTGCGTTCGGAAAAAGAATATCAGCATATTCCTTTTATCATGGTTACGGCCCAGGCAGAAAAAAAAGATGCATCCAAAGTGATCGAAGCCGGAGCCAGTCATTTTATTACCAAACCCTTTACTTATGAAGAGCTCAAACGGATTCTGGAAAAAGTGTTTTCGGTGCAGAAAAAAGACAGAGGGGACATACCCCAGAGAACAGCTTCGGGAAAAATCCGCATGAAAGTCGGACATATACAGATTACAGACCATCTGGTGCTGGGGGTTCTGGAACATATGATTGGCAGGGGAACATACAGCCCGAAGCATTTTGAACTGGAAACCGTGTGTATGTCCGGCTGGAATCCGGTGCAGAAATCCCTGGAAAAAGCAGAAGTGGATGCGGCATTTATCATGGCCCCTATTGCCATGGATCTCTTCAGTTACGGTGTGCCTATTAAACTGGTGCTGCTGGCCCATAAAAACGGCAGTATCTGCGTGAGAAACAAAAGAGGCGGAAGCAATGTGACTTTTCCGGAATACTGCAAAAACAAAATGTTCTATATTCCCCATGTTCTTTCTGTGCACCATATGCTTTCGGATATGCTCTTCCGGGAAATCGGTCTGAATGCCGGTCTGGTCGGCACGGAGGGGCTGGATGTAATATTTGAGGTCATTCCGCCGGTCATGATGCCTGAATTTCTGGGGGAAAGTGAAGATGCCTGCGGATTTCTGGTGGCCCAGCCCATCGGCACCAAAACCATTTTTGACGGAAACGCCGAGCTGCTTTTTCTTTCCGGAGAAATGTGGGAGCATCATCCCTGCTGCATTGTGGCCATGCAGGACAAAATTGTCGAATCCTACCCGGATGCCGTGCATGAATTTACGGATCTGCTGGTGAAATGCGGGCAGTTTATTGAAAACAATCCGGAAGAAGCAGCAGAAATTGCCATAGAATTTCTGGACCCGGAAGAAGAGCTGCAGCTGACTGTCCCGGTGCTGAAAAGTGTCCTCAGTGAGCATCACGGCATCCGAACCCATGATCTGTATCCTTCTTTGGAAGATTTGGATAAAATACAGCGGTATATGGTGCAGAAAATGGGCATCGGAACCATGATTGATCTGGAAAAATTTGTGGATCCCCGTTTTGCGGACGCTGTGTGTCCGGAACCGGAAGGCGGCAGAAAACCGTCATTTTTTCATGATCCGAAGCTCATTGTGGATAAATTTTCCTGATAACTATGGATTTTCAGAAAACAATTGCCGTTTTTCAAAATCGTTTTCGGCATAATTTCATATAGACAGAAACACCGTTTTATGCAATTCATTATCTGAAAAACTATGTTAAGGAGAAAAAGACATGCCCCGTCCTTCTCTGAAACCGGATATTCTTTATACCTATAATGATTATCTTTCCTGGAATGATGAGTTTCGCCGGGAACTCATTGAAGGGGTTCCCTTTTGCATGAGTCCCGCTCCGAACACGCAGCACCAGCGGGTATCCGGCGGATTGTTTTATTTGATATATGCATTCCTTAATGAACGGAACTGCGAGGTTTTTTCAGCTCCGTTTGATGTAAGACTGATGGGAAAAGATAAAAATGAGGATGAATGTGAAACCGTAGTACAACCGGATATTTCTGTCATCTGTGATCCGGGTAAAATTGATGAACAGGGATGCAAAGGCGCGCCGGACTGGATTATTGAGGTCTTATCCCCCGCCACCGCTTCAAAAGATCATATAAAAAAACGGGAACTGTATGAAAAACACGGTGTAAAAGAATACTGGCTGGCAGATCCCGCAAACCGGATTGTGCATATATACCGGGCGGATGAAGAGGGAAAATACACGGCCCCCCGCATATTTTCCGCGGAAGAAAAGATAAGGTCCTTTGTTTTGCCCGATCTGCATGTGGATCTGAAAAGCGTATTTAGGGAAAAGCGGAAACAGAATAAGGATAAAAAAAATGCCGAAGATGAAAAATAACCTTCCCTCGTACACGACCACAGCAGTTTTTATAGCATCAGAAGTACAGACAGAAGTGCAAAAATGTAATTTTTGCACTCCGCTCCGTTATATAAAATTCAACGTGGTTGTGTACTAGACAAAGCAGAATATAAAATCAAGGAAAAAGCATGTTCAAAGTAATGATACGGGACAATATGTCCCCGCTTGCAAAAGAAATACTGGAAGCCACAGGAAAAATTGAAGTTGTTGCTGATAATGACAAAAGCACATCCGATCCGGAAGTGCTGGCGGGACTGATTGCAGATTTTGACGGACTGGCAGTGCGCAGCGGAAGCAAAGTCACCGCACAGGTTTTGGAGAAAGCCAAAAAACTCAAAGTCATCGGAAGGGCCGGTATCGGTGTGGATAATATAGATCAGGCCACCGCGACCCGCCTGGGGATTGTGGTGATGAATGCCCCGGGCGGCAACACCGTTACTACGGCAGAACATGCCATATCCATGATGATGTCTCTGGCCAGGAATATCCCCCAGGCCACATCCTCCCTGCGGGAAGGGAAATGGGAAAAGAAAAAACTGACCGGAGTGGAAATTACCGGAAAAACTTTGGGGATTATCGGTCTGGGACATATCGGAAAAATCGTGGCGGACCGGGCACTGGGACTGAAAATGAAAGTGATGGCAGCCGATCCCTATGTCAGCGAAGAGGCTGCCAGAAAAATGGGGGTGCGTCTGGCCTCTTTGGATGATGTGCTGGCAAATTCGGATTTTATCACCCTGCATGTACCGCGCCTGAAAGAAACTGCCAATATGATCAATGCCCAAAGCATTGCAAAAATGAAAGCCGGTGTCCGTATCATCAACTGCGCCCGGGGGGAAGTTGTCAACCTGGATGATCTCTGTCAGGCCGTCAGCAATGGGCATGTGGCCGGTGCGGCTTTGGATGTGTTTCCGCAGGAACCGCCGGACCCGTCCTGGCCGCTTTTGCAGCACCCCAATATTATTTTTACACCGCATCTGGGAGCCAGTACCGGAGAGGCCCAGGTGAATGTTGCCCGGATGATAGCAGAGCAGATGTCCTCTTATCTGCTGGACGGGGTTATTTCCAATGCGGTCAATTTCCCTTCGGTTTCCATGGAAGAAATGGACCGTCTCCGCCCCCATCTTACCCTGGCCGAAAAAATGGGGTCCATGATGGGGCAGCTGGTGCGCTCGGTGCATGACATTACCATCACATACGGGGGAGAAGTTTCCACTCTTTCCACAAAACCCGTTACCCATGCCCTGCTCAAGGGACTGCTGAGTGTTTACACGGATAATCCCATCAATTATGTCAATGCACGCGCCATTGCCGCGGAAAAAGGCATTGGTCTGAAAGAAACCATTGATCAGTCCGATAATTTTTCCTCCCTTATCAAACTGAAACTGGAAGGCAGTTCCGAAAGCCCGGATGAAATCTGGGGAACCATATATGAAAAGAAAAATCCGAGACTGATCCGTATCGGGAATGTATTTCTGGATGCCATGCCTGAAGGCTATATGATTGTCATTGAAAATATTGACAAACCGGGAGTTATCGGCCATATCGGCACAACCCTGGGCCGTCATAATATCAATATCGGCAGATTCCAGCTGGGCAGACGGGATGACCGGGCTGTCTGCCTGGTAAATATTGACACCCCCGCGGATGAAGCGGTGCTGGAGGAAATCCGTTCACTGCCCATACTGCTGTCCGTAAGACAGGTTTATCTGGGATAATTTTTCTGCCTTAATAAACCTGCATTATTCATAAATTCTGACAGTTCTCCGAAAAAAAGGGAAATACTGAAAACCGGCTTTATAACCCTGTTTTCATCTGAAGCACTGTGATCCGGCGACCTGTTCAGGTTTATGAATAATCCGGGTGAAAGGCCTGATGAATATGTAAAAAGCCGGAATTTATACTTTGGCCTTATTCCGGCAAAAGACGGAATCCGGTATTTTTAAGCAGTTCCGGGCTCCGAATTTCGCAGGAGTGACGGAATTTCTGACTTTTTACCGATTCGTCAAAACCTGCATAAAAAAGAATTTCATTTTTTACGGTGGGTCGAAAAGGTTGATTTCCCACTGCCGGGGCGTATTGCATACGCCCCCTGCACCTTAAGAGCCTATCCGAAAACCTCCGAAACCGATTTTTAAACCCGGTAAAAACAAGGGTTCCAAATATCGGGAAACAGGTTTTCGGATAGGTTCTAAGTCATCGGTATTGATGCAGAAATTGCGGACTAGGCATACATACGGATTTTCAGAAATTTAATTTCCGGAAATATTTACATTTATTCATATTCACCTTTTAATATTCTGTAAAAAGGAGAGCGGATTCATGAAAGATCAAATCATCAAATATTTGTTTATCGGGGCCTTGGGATATGCGGTATATTTTATCATGTCCAGCCATATCATTTATTTCAGCGGCGGGGATTTTGCCATTCTGAAAAAAGAGAAACTGACTTTTAACAATACATTCAATAATTATAAAAACAGAAAAGAGATTCAGTATATCGGTCTGGACAATATTCTGAAAAATGAAGATCTCCGGGCTGCGGGTGTGGGAGCAGTATTGGTGGAAAAAGGTTTGATTACAGAAGAAGAACTGGAAGCCGCGGAAGAAAGAGTTGATTCCGGGGATTATTGAATTTCCGGGAATTCGCACGGTGTCCTGCTCCGGCTGAAAAATCTTATCCGCCGATGCACATGATTCCGGGAATTGTGCAATCCGCTTCGGTATCACAGTCCCGGCAGTCGGACAAAGACCTAAGACGATTTCCGAATATGAATGTACCGTCTCACAGACGGAAAGTCTGTGAGCGGGACTGTCATCTGCCGGACACTGCCGGACTTTCAGTTCGGCACTCCTTTGGTATTATCTTTTTCGGAAATCACCTAAATTGAGCGGTTCTCAGACCTGAAAATGATTTCCGGCCGGAAATATCAGGTGCTCAGCGGTTTCCGGTTTTTCACCGGCCGGGTGAAAAGCAGGAAACAGGCAAAGTTCCGCTTACCGGACATTCAGCCGGTTTATCTGAAAAAAACCGCGGTGGTGGGTCAAGTCCGCTGATGACGTTCTCCCCTCCCCTGGGGGAGGGGGATTTTCAACGGATTTGACCCACTACCAAAACCGCTCAGTTGCGGTTTTGGTAGTGGGTCAAATCCAGTTTAGGAAAGACTCTTTTCCGTTATTGCAGGACACAGGCGGTATTCAGAGAAGAACAGGAATGTTTCCCTGTTGTCCCACATTTCGCTCTTTGTGCTCCGACAGTCTGAATTTATTGAATCCAATTCTTTGGGTATGCAAAAAATTTTGAAAATTCAGTTTAATTTTCAAAGTGTTACAAAGACAAAGGAAATGTGGGTGCTATGAGCAAAAAGCGGAAAATAATATACGGTGCGCTGCTGTCTGTTTTTTTTCTGATCAGTCTGTCCCTATGCCTTTTCTTCTCTCTTCCCGCATTTCTGAATTCCCGGAATGTTCTGAAAAAAATACAGGCTGTCGGACTGGATGATTTTTCCTGGAATGTCTGCCGCATCGGTCTGAATTATTCGGACATCAAAGATATCCGGATGGGGGGAGGAGATGAAAAGGCATTTTCCCTTTCCTCTCTTCGCCTGGATTATGCAGCGGACAGACTTCGGACGGGCCGGATTAGGGGTATTACCGTCAGCGGTATGGAAATCCGCTGCGGAATCAAAGAGGGCCGTTTTTTTCTGGAAAATTTTGACACCGATGCCTTTCTCCGGAAAATGCAGTCCGGGAAAAATGATGGCAATGCTTCCGTGCCGCGGCTGGCTGTCGGAAATCTGACAATACAGAATGCCCATCTGCTGTTTGAATGGAATGAACAGCCATTCCGGATTCCCCTGGAACTGACACTGCATTTGTCAAAAGAAGGGAATGCAGAGGGGGTTCTGAGCCTTTTTCCCCGTGCCCAGGAAATCCGTGCGGCATTCTCCTGTGATTTCCCGGCACAGGAACTGCACATCCGCATTCATTCCAATGCTGTTCAGGCAGAGCGTTTTGCCGATTTCTTTTCACATATCCCCGGGCTTTCTGTATCCGGAGATATGGATATCAGTGCCGAAACCCGGATTCACACAAAAGATTTCAGTCTTTCTGATATCCGGATGGATGCCTGTTTCCGCAACCGTTCCACAGCATACCGGCAAATCCGTCTGTCCCCTTTCCGCAAAGAAAAAAATCAGCCGGCCCGTTTTTCTGCACGAAGTGATGATGGAAAACTGTGGGCAGTTTCCGCTTCCGGCTTTTCCCTTCTGACTCCTTTTCCCCTCACTATACAGGAAATCAATGCTGATATTCGGCAAACAGATGGTAATACGGATATTTCCGCTGATATCTGTCTGGAAACCGGGGCCGGAAATATCTCCGCATTTTCTATGGAATATCCATGGATTTCGGCTCTCCGCCTTGATCTGCAATACAGCAAAAAGGAAAAATGGCAGGTGCATCTGACAAATGCAAACGCAGAAAAAACAGGAGATGTAAACGATTCCGGGCTCCTGAACGTCCAAATCGGAGAAAAGCGGAATATTTCATTCAGGAAAGCGGAATTTGATATTTTTGCCCGGGGGCAAAAAGAACAGGGGCATATGCTGTACGAACTGCTGCTGGAAGATATGCACATACAGGAAAAGGATGCGGTTTACCGTATTTCCTCACTGCATCTGGAAGGGGAAGGGGATGGTAAAGAAGGATGGCAAAGCACCGCGCAGCTGCATCTCCGGGATATTGCCGCGGACCTTGGGGAAAAGTTACATATAAAGGGAAAATCCTTTTCCCTTTCAGGCAGGGGAGTAATATCTGGGGAAAAATCTTTTGCATTCCGGGGGAAGGCCGGGCTAAGCGAGGCATCCCTGCGGGAAACATCCTCCCAAAGCCGTATCAGCGGTATTTCAGTGTCCCTGCCTTTTCAATGGCCCTGGAAGGCATCGGATGAAAAAGGAAAAATGCGGATACACTCGGTCCGCTGGGGAAAATATTCTCTGGGCAGTCTCAGTGCATCCCTGGGGCAGAATAAAGAGGGGCTGGATTTTAAAGGACGGTTCCGGGGAGATCTGCTTCCGGGGTTTCAGGCAGAACTGAAAGGAGAATCCGCTTTTTTTTCCGCGGCCCCTTACAGCAGAATGGATTTTCATTCCCGTTATGAAATTTCGCGTTCTGCGGATTTGAAAAACATTCACAAATCTTTAAAAGGAATTGAAGCGGAGGGACTTCTGCACCTGAAAGGGCAGTTTGTTTCAGATGGGGACGGAATCCGCAGCAATATGGACGGCCGTCTGGAAAACGGCGGACTGCGAATCGGGGAAGAAGGGCCTATCGCGGAGGGCATTCAAATGAATCTTTCCATGTCCGATCTGATACATCTGCGCAGCCGGCCGGGACAGCAACTGCAGTTCTCTTCCCTGCGGATGGGGAATATTCTGCTGCATGAAGGTGATATTCGTTTTCAGATAGAATCCGCCAAATCCTTTCTCATGGAAAAAGCACGCTTTGACTGGTGCGACGGGCGGGTCAGTGCACAGTCCCTCCGTGTGATACCGGAAGAGGAGGATTATGATCTGATCCTGTACTGTGACCGCCTGCATCTGGCAAAAGTGCTGGAACAGCTGGGCGGAGCGCAGGCGGAAGGAGAGGGAAGAGTGAACGGCAGAATTCCCATCCGTTTTACAAAGGGGGAACTGATTTTTGATGACGGTTTTCTGTATTCCACACCCGGAGAAGGGGGGATTATCCACCTCAAAGGAGCAGATTATCTCACAGAAGGCGTTCCCAAAAATACACCGCAGTTCGGGCAACTGGATCTTGCGATGGAAGCCCTGAAAGATTATGAATACCAATGGGCAAAAATCAGAATTCTCAGTGAAGGGAAGAATCTTATGCTGCGTATGCAGTTTGACGGCAAACCGCTCAACCCCCTTCCCTTTGCATATAAAAAGGATTTCGGGGGATTTGTCCGCACGGAATCCGGCGGTCAGTTATCCCGTTTTCAGGGCATAAAACTGAACATCAATCTGGCTCTGCCGGTGAACGAAATTTTGAAATACAGAGGAATGTGGGATAAATATAACTAAGGAGATACATTATGAAAAAGCAGATAGCCCCGGCCATTGTGCTGCTGTTTATATTCTGCGGTTTTTGCGGAATATCCTGTACACAGCATAAACTGCAGGTGGATCCCGTCAAAACAGAACATGTGGTGGAAGTGAAACCTATGGAAATGACCATCAATGTCAACGTCAACGTGCGTGTGGACAAGGCCCTGGACGATTTTTTTGCTGATATTGACAAGAGCGATGTGAATGAATGATGAACGTTTAGGGACCCGGCAGGAAATACATCCTCCGAAAATATCCGGGGGATAAACAAAACTGTGCATTCCGTCTGTTATTCAGATGAAACGGAGCAGTTATTTTTTGCTGAGTGCCTTAATGGTGAATGGTGAATGATGAATGAATAAGCTGTGGATTCATCCACATACATTTTGAAAGGAAAAGCACATGAAAACAAAAACTGCATGTACCTTATTGATATTTTTTGTATTGGGAATATTTTTTCAGACAGCTGCATTTGCCGAAGGGATTAAGGAACGGATGAAAAACCGGCTGCCGGTTATCAATGCCCTGAAAGACAGGGGGGTTATCGGTGAAAACAACAAAGGTTTTCTGGAATTCCGCGGGCCGCGGGAGAAAGCCGATGTGGTAAATGCGGAAAATGCCGACCGGGCAAGGGTATATGGGGCCATTGCAAAACAGCAGAAAACAAGTGCCGCACTGGTGGGGAAACGGCGTGCCATACAAATCCGCAATGAAGTGGCCGGGCCCGGAGAATGGCTGCAGGATGACAAGGGGAAATGGTATAAAAAATAGATGAAAAATTTCAGGTTTTTTACAGGCAACCGCCTGGAGATACTGGCGGAAGTACTGGCAGAAGTCTTGCAGAAGAAGCCCCTTTCCTCCCCTTTGGCTCCGGAAACCATTGTGGTGCAGAGCAAAGGCATGGAACGCTGGATTTCCATGGAGTTGGCGCAAAAGCACGGTATATGCGCCAATATGCTCTTTCCTTTTCCCAATGCCTTTGTTTACGGACATCTCTTTCGGAAAGTGCTGCCGAATCTGCCGGAAGTTTCCCCTTTTGATCCCCAGCTGATGACCTGGAAGCTCCTGAAACTTCTGCCTTCCTGTCTCCCGGAAACAGAATATGCGGAACTGAAACATTATCTGAAAGATGAAAAGATTTCTTTGCGCCATTATCAGTTTGCCGCGCGTCTTTCGGATATTTTCGATCATTATCTGCTTTTCCGTCCCGAATGGATTCAGGATTGGGATCGGGGGAAAAATCAGGGCGGCTGGCAGTCCCGTCTGTGGCGGAAACTGGCAGAAGGGAAGCAGCATCTGCACCGGCCGGCCCTTATGCACTCCTTTCAGCGCAGCCTGAAAAAGCATCCGGAATGTATTGCGGATCTTCCCGAACGGATTTCCGTATTCGGTATTTCAACCCTGCCCTCCTTTCATATGCAGATTTTTGAAGAACTGTCCGAATACCGGGAAGTCAATCTTTTTTTCCTGAATCCCTGTAAAGAATACTGGGGGGATGTGCCTTCCCGGCCCGAACGGAAAATCATTGACCGCATGGCATCAGAGAAAGGACTGACAGAAAAAGACCTCTGCATCGGAAAAGAAAATCCCTTTCTCAGCTCCATGGGAATTACGGGCCGGGACTTTTTTGATATTGTGGAAGAATTCTGCACGGAGCAGATTCTCTGCTTTGCACCGCCCGGGGAAGATTCCCTGCTGCACTGCATTCAGTCGGACATCTATCACCGCAGGGCCCGTCCGGATGATTCTGCAGCAGAAAAAACAGAGATCAAAGAAATTGATCCCGAAGATTTTTCCATCCGACTGCATTCCTGCCACAGTCCCATGCGGGAAATTGAGGTATTGCAGGATAATCTGCTGGATATTTTTCAAACGCATCCGGAACTGAAACCTTCCGATGTGCTGGTCATGGCACCGGACATCGAAAACTATGCCCCCTTTATTCAGGCCGTATTTGATCTGCCCCCGAATCATCCCCGGCGCATTCCTTTCAGCATTGCCGACCGGGGCATACGGGTGCAAAGCCGGGTGAGTGAATGTTTTTTCCGTATGCTGGATCTGACAGACGGCAGATTCGGGGCTGCCCAGGTCCTTTCCATTCTGGAAACCCCGGCAGTGCGGAAAAAATTTGAACTTTCCGAAGGCGATACGGATCTGATCCGCACATGGATCCGGGAAACACGCATCCGCTGGGGCATTGACAGCAAAAGCCGCAAAAAGATGAAACTGCCGGATTTCCCGGAAAATACCTGGCGTGCCGGTCTGGATCGTCTTTTTCTGGGGTATGCCATGCGCGGGCATGATGAAAAACTTTTTCAGGGCATCCTTCCCTATGACAATCTGGAGGGCAGTGAGACTTTTGTGCTGGGTCAGTTTGCCGAATTTGCACAACGGCTTTTTTCCTTTGCCCGCTCTCTTTCCCGCCCCCGTTCCCTGGAAGAATGGGGAAAAAATCTGAAGAAAGTTGCGGATAATTTCTTTTATGCGGAAAATGAAAGCGAAAAGGACATTCAGGAGCTGCGGGACCTCTGCACAAATCTGGAAAAAACAGAAGAACTGAGCGGATTTGAAGATAAAATCCCTGTCTCTGTCATCCGCTCCCATCTGAAACAGCAGATGCGGCAGGATGCTTACGGACTGGGATTTATTACCGGCGGAGTGACATTCTGCGCCATGCTGCCCATGCGGAGCATTCCCTTTGAGGTTATCTGTCTCATCGGGCTGAATTCCGATGCCTATCCCCGGCGCAATTATTCCCCCGGATTTGACCTCATGGCAAAAAATTATAAAAAAGGGGACCGGTCCCGGCGCAATGACGACAGGTATCTCTTTCTGGAATCCCTGCTTTCTGCAAGAACAAAACTCTGCATCAGTTATACGGGGCAGCACATTACAGATAACAGTGTGATTCCTCCCTCGGTACTCGTCAGTGAGCTCACAGATTATATCCGCCGGGGATTTACACTGACCGGAATGCAGACCGGAGCATTGACCGGAGCAGTTCCGGAAAAAAAGGACATCATAGAAAATCATGTACTGACCCGGCACTGCCTGCAGCCTTTCAGTCCCTCCTATTTCGCCAATACCGGGGAAAATCCGCTTTTCAGTTATTCCCCGGAAAACTGCCGGGTGGCCCGGCAGCTTCCGGGCGGACAGAAACAAAAAAAGGTTTTTATCTCCGCGGGTCTTTCCCCGGCCGGTGCCGAATGGAAAAATGTGGATTTGCACCGCCTTTGCGGTTTTTATAAAAATCCCTCCCGTTTTCTTTTGCGGGAACGTATCGGGCTGCGTCTGGAAGAAAAAGATATGCGCATAGAAGAAAAAGAGGCCTTTGAAGTGAAAGGACTTGAGGCATATTTTCTGCAGAAGACAATGGCGGAACAGTGTCTGGGCGGCCTGGATCTGCGGGAACTCTTCCCGGTAAAAAAAACTGCCGGAATGCTGCCCCACGGAAGGGTGGGCGAGTGCGTATATGAAAAAGTCTGCCGGGAAACCGAGAATGTTATAAAAAAAATAAAACCCTTTATCGGCACAGATATTCCCCGCACCCGGAACGTGGACATGCAAATTAACGGATTCCGCGTACGCGGCAGTATCGGAAATCTCTTTCCCCGGCATATGCTTTGCTTCCGCTGCGCCAACGTTAAGGCAAAGGATCTGCTTTCCGTATGGATTCAGCATCTCACCCTTACATGCCTGAAACACAGGGAACTGCCCCGGCGGAGCCTGGTGGCCGGAAAAAACGAGATATGGGAATATATTTCTCCGGAAGACAGCGCTGCCCTGCTGGAAGATCTGATTGTACTGTATATGGAAGGACTGGAAAAACCCCTGCGTTTTTTCCCCCAGTCCGCACTGACCTATGCGGAAATATTTTTAAACGGCAGTAAAGGAAAAAATCCCCTTGCCGAAGCATTGGCAAAATGGAAAGGCCGTTACAGGGGAGCCGGAGAAGGGGATGATGATTATATACAGCTGTGCTTTCATGAACCGGACAGACCGGAAAATATCCTGAATGCGCAATTTCAGGAACTGGCCATCAGGGTTTACGAACCTTTGCTGAAAAACCGGAAAAATGCGGGATAGGGAGGTAAACATTTTTGGCATCCCTGCATTTTTTTCCGGCAGACCTGATGCGGCACTGAAAAGGATTTTTCCCGGATGCATTTTTCAGGTCTGATCGGACTGCTCAACAACGCCGCCCTGCTGCTGACCATCGGTCTGCTCTATGATATGGCCGGAACAGCCCCCCTGGGCAGAAAGCCATCTGTACAGCAGTTTTTCACCGGTCTCACCCTCGGTATTATCGGCATTGCCATTATGCTCAATCCCTGGCATTTTATCCCCGGTGTGGTATTTGATACCCGTTCCGTGCTGCTTTGCATATCCGGACTGTTTTTCGGAACCTTTCCCACCACACTAGCTGTCGTGATGACCGGTCTTTTCCGTTTTTACACAGGCGGCACCGGCACATGGACCGGCATCGCCGTTATTATCACTTCCGGTGCTGCCGGCCTGGCATGGCGGCATCTGCGCCCCCGTCCCTCCCGTACTGTTTCCGGTTTTGAATTATACTGTCTCGGACTTGCGGTGCATATTGCCATGCTGCTTTGGATGTTTTCACTGCCCGGCGGTATTGCCGCAGAGGTACTGTCCAAAATGAGTTTTCCGGTAATGCTGATCCATCCCCTGACAACGGCCGCCCTGGGATGGGTGCTGCACAGCCGGGGAGAAAGAATGCGGGCCAAGGCTGCCCTGAAAGCAGGTGAGAAAAAACTCAAAAAAAGCGAGGCACGGCTGCGGACCCTGATAGACACCCTGCCCGATCTCATCTGGCTGAAAGATCCGGAAGGCATTTATCTGCAGTGCAACAGGCGCTTTGAAGATTTTTTCGGGGCAAAAGAAGCAGATATTATCGGGAAAACTGATTATGATTATATGGGAAAAGAAGATGCAGATTTTTTCCGGATGCATGACAGAAATGCCGTCACTGCCGGAAAGTCCACAATGAATGAAGAACTGATTACCTTTGCAGACGGTCACAAAGAGATGCTGGAAACCATCAAAACCCCGGTTTACGAGGAAGACGGAAATTTTTTGGGGGTTCTGGGCATCGGCAGGAATATCAGCAGACGGAAGCAGGCGGAAAAATCCCTGCGGGAGAGTGAAAAGCGTTTCCGTTTATTATTTCAAAACCTTTCCTCCGGTTTTGCCCTGCATGAAATTATCACGGACAAGGAGGGAAAAGCGGTGGATTACCGCTTTCTTGAAGTCAACCCGGCCTTTGAAACCGTAACCGGACTGAAGGCATCGGAAATCATCGGAAAAAACGTACTGGAAATCCTGCCGGAAACAGAATCCTACTGGATTGAAAAATACGGTGAAGTGGCGCTTTCCCGGGTTCCCATCCGCTATGAAAACTACAGCCGGGATCTGGATAAATTTTATGAAGTAAGCGCATATTCTCCGAAAAAAAGACAGTTTGCCGTAATTGTTTCAGATATAAGTCAGCGGAAACAGGCAGAGGAAATACTGATCCGCCATAAAAAAAACCTGGAAGAGCAGGTGAAAGAACGCACTGCCGAGCTGCGTATTGCCAAAGAAAAAGCAGAAGCGGCCAGTATTGCCAAAAGCCGTTTTCTGGCAAATATGAGTCATGAGCTGCGCACCCCGCTGCATGTGATGATGGGTTTTTCCCGTCTGCTGCAAAAAGAAACTTCCCTGTCACTGCCGGAGCAGAAAAAACTGGATACCATTGTCAAAAGCGGAGAACATCTGCTGGCAATGATCAATGATGTTTTGGAAATATCCAAAATTGAAAGCGGAAACATCCGCCCGGCCCGGGAAACCGTCAATCTGCATCTGCTGCTGGAGCTCATCAAAAACATGTACAGTTTCCGTGCCAATGAAAAAGGCATTGATCTGCACTTTGAAATGCTTTCCGAAATTCCTCCTTTTATCCGTACAGATGAAAAAAAACTGCGGCAGATAATTCTTAATCTGCTGAGCAATGCCCTCAAATTTACAAAAGAGGGGCGGATATGCCTGCGCATCGGATATGATGACAAAAAATCCCGTCTGTCTGTGGCAGTGGAAGACAGCGGTGCGGGCATAGCAGCCGCTGAAATGCCTTTTCTCTTTCATGCTTTTTCCCAGACCGAAAGCGGCAGACAGCATACGGAAGGAACCGGCCTGGGGCTGTCCATCAGCCGGAAATATGCACAACTTATGGGCGGGGATATTACAGCCGAAAGCCGGCCCGGCAAAGGCAGTATTTTCCGTTTTCATATCCGGGCCGAAAAAGGGGAGAATGAAATGATTCCGGAAAAACTGCCGGAAAAACAGATTCTCGGACTTGCGCCCGGTCAGCCCCTGTACCGCATTCTGATTGCCGAAGACAATGAGGACAGCCGTATCATGGTATGCAGTCTGCTGGAAAAAACCGGTTTTGAAGTATATGCCGCGGAAAACGGGGAGGAAGCCCTTGCCATGTGGGAAAAGGCATCACCGGATCTGCTTCTGACGGCTCTGCGTATGCCGGTCATGGACGGTTCCGAACTGATCCGCCGTATCCGGAATTCCGGACAGGAAAAAGCGGATATTCCCATTATTGCAGTCACGGCCCATGCCTTTGAAGAAGAGCGGAAAGCCTTTCTGGACAGGGGATGTGATGATTTTATCCCCAAGCCTTTCCCTGAAAAAGAGCTTTTTGAAAAGATTGCTTTTTATCTGGGAGTCCGTTATATATACAAAGAGGCATCTGCGCACGGAAAAAGAGCGGTGAGGGAACTGCGCGCGGAAGAACTGGAAAAACTGCCGTCCCGGTGGCTGACGGATTTTCACTACGGGGCTGTAAGAGGTAAATCCCGGGATCTGCTGGAAAAGATCAGGCAGATACAAAAAACACATCCCCGGACTGCGGAGGGGCTCACTGCACTGATACAGACGTATCAGTTTAAAAAAATTGCTGATCTGATTTCAGCAGCGCGGGAGAAAAAGAATGGAGACAGCTGAAAATCTGCCTGACAAAGCAAAAATTCTCATAGTGGATGATACTCTGGAAAACCTGCAGCTGCTGGCAGAAATGCTGAACCGGCGGGGATATGCCGTTACCGGCGCGCCCGACGGCCCTACCGCACTGATGATTGCTGAAAATGAACCGCCGGATCTCATTCTGCTGGATATTCTGATGCCTGAAACAGACGGATATGCGGTATGCAGGCAGCTCAAAAGCAGCCCGCAGACGGCATCCGTACCGGTTATTTTTCTGAGCGCTCTGGAGGATACGGAAAACAAAATCAAAGGATTTCAGGCCGGAGGAGTGGATTTTATCACCAAACCCTTTCAGGCCGAAGAAGTCAGCATACGGATTGAAACCCACCTGAAACTGCGCGGATTTCAAAAGAAACTGGAAGAGCAGAACCGCCGTCTGGAAACGGAAATCAATGCCCGGAGCCGGGCAGAGGAAAAGCTGAAAAAATACAGCGGTGAACTGGAAAAACTGGTGGCAGAACGCACAACCGAGCTGCAGAAAGAACACCGTTTGAAAGAAGAACTGCTGCAGCAGCTGCAGAGAACCCAGCGCATGGAGGCCCTCGGCACCCTTGCAGGCGGTATTGCCCACGATTTCAACAATATTCTTTTCCCCATACTCGGTTATGCAGAAATGATGCGTGACGATCTTCCCGAAGACAGCGGTCAGCAGGAATATCTGAAGCAGATTCTGCAGGGAATTGACCGGGCTGTGCAGCTGGTGCGGCAGATTCTGACATTCTGCCGCAGAAGTGATCATAAAATCGAACCGCTTCAGATTCATCTCATCGTCAAGGAAGTGCTGAAACTGATGCGTGCTTCCCTGCCTTCCACAATTGAAATCCGGCAGCATGTCAAAGACTGCGGCATGGTGCTGGCCGATCCCTCCCATATTCACCAGATGCTGATGAATCTCATCAGCAATGCCTTTCATGCAATGGAAGAAACCGGGGGCTGTCTGACAGTGGCACTGGAAGATATACACCTTCTTCCGGAAGAAATCTGCGGGGAGGAAATGCTTCCGGGGGATTATATCCGGCTGCGGGTGGCGGATACGGGATCGGGTATGGACAGTCTTACCGAAGAACATATATATGATCCTTATTTTACCACCAAAGAACAGGGCAGGGGCACAGGACTGGGACTGTCTGTGGTACACGGAATTGTCAAAAGCTGCAAAGGGCATATCCGTGTTGACACCGCGCCGGGGAAAGGGACAGAATTTACAATATATCTGCCGCAGGCATACGCATGGAAACCGGGGGAGAAGCAGCAGAAGAACAGCGCTCCCCTGCCCGGCGGGAATGAGTGTATTCTGATTGCGGATGATGAAATACAGATTCTCCACATGCTGCGGCAGATGCTGGAACGCCTGGGCTATCAGGTAAGCGCTCACCGGAACAGTGCGGATGCCCTGGCCGTCTTCCGCGCCATACCGCAGCAGTTTGATTTGCTTATCACCGATTATACCATGCCGCACATGGACGGGCTTCATCTTGCAAAACAGATAAAAAGCATCCGCCCGGATATTCCGATTCTCCTCTGTACCGGATACAGTGAAAGAGTGAATCGTGAAACAGCAGAAGCCTCCGGTATAAAAGGATTTATGTTAAAACCCATCTCAAAAAAAGATCTGGCGGAAACCGTCCGCAGACTGCTGGATTTACATCCTGATTCCGGGGCGGGCAGCCGGAAAAAATAAACAGTCATCAGAATATTTTTTCGGTAGTGGGTCAAATCCGTTGAAAAAGACTCCCCTCCCCTGACCCTTCCCGCCGGGGGAGGGGAATATTCGGATCAGCGGATTTGACCCACCACCATTTTTTCATATGAGGATGCCATGATTATCAACTCTCTTTTGGATACGGACCTGTATAAACTGACAATGATGCAGGGTGTTCTGCACCAGTTTCCCTGGGCCGAAGTGGAATACGAATTCCACTGCCGGGATGCACAGACCGACCTGCGCCCCCTTGCCCCTGCCGTACAGGAGGAAATCAATCATATCTGCACCCTGCGCTTTCAGCCGGAAGAGTTGGATTTTTTGCGGACTCTGCGCTTTATGAAAGAGGATTTTATCCAGTTTCTGCGACTTTTCCATTTTCAAAAGGATTATATCCGGGTGGGCACAGAAAAGGAGCAGCTTGCCATCCGCATCAAAGGCCCCTGGCTGCACACCATTCTGTTTGAAGTACCGGTGCTGGCCATTGTGAGTGAACTCTGGTTCCGGGAGCTGCAGCCGGCACCTGATTTTGAAAAAGGAAAAGATAAATTATACCAGAAAATCAGAATTGTGAAAAAATCCAACCGGGAAGAACTGGGTTTTGTTTTTTCCGATTTCGGCACCCGGCGGCGTTTTTCCCGCAGATGGCAGGAGGATATTATCACAATTCTGAAAAATGAACTTCCCGCCAATCTGCTGGGAACCAGCAATGTTATGTATGCCATGAAACACAATCTTCTTCCCATCGGCACCATGGCCCATGAATGGATTATGGCCTGCCAGGCGTTGGGGCCGCGTCTGGTGGACAGCCAGAAATTTGCACTGGAACACTGGGCGCAGGAATACCGGGGGGATTTGGGGATTGCCCTGTCGGATACTGTGGGGTTTGAGGCTTTTTTAAGTGATTTTGATATGTATTTTGCCAAACTCTTTGACGGATGCCGTCATGACAGCGGCGATCCCATTGCATGGGGCGAAAAACTTATTGCCCATTATCAGAAACTGCGCATAGATCCCCGCTGGAAACGGGCCATTTTCAGTGACGGACTTTCATTTGAAAAGGCTGCTGAAATTGCACGTCATTTTAAAGGGAGAATTCAGGTTGCCTTCGGGATCGGGACCAATCTTACCAATGACATCAGCGCAAAGGCGGTGCAGATTGTCATCAAAATGACCCGCTGCCAGCAGTCTCCCATCGCCAAAATATCAGACTCTCCCGGTAAGCAGATGTGCAAAGATGACAGTTATCTGAAATATCTGAAACGTGTTTTCGCCAAAAAAAAAGAACAGTATAGCCGGAAGTGAAAGGGGTTCGGTGTCAGGTGTCAGGGGTTCGGGGTTAGGGGTTCGGTGTCGGGGGTCAGGTGTCAGGGGTTCGGTGTCGGGGCAGTGCTGTTGCCTTAAGATTCCCCTCCCTTGAGGGAGGGGCAGGGGGAGGGTGGAAACATGCTATTATTACAGATGTTTGTATCTCCACCTACCCTACTCTTCCCCGCTGGGCGGGAATTTTTTGCTTAATTTTGTAATGTAACGTAGCCTTTGAGAAAGGAGTGCGAAAATTATTTTTCGCCCGCGCTCCGAAGGAGTGAGAGCAAAAGACCGCTCCGCCCGGCTTCCGCACTCCGGGTTTTTCTGAATAAAATACTGAATATAATCAGTATGAAACAGTTTTCTCAAAGGGAATGTTACATTACAGCTTAATTTAATGGTATTAACGCGCCGGTCAAAATAACATTCACCATTTGACATTTAAGGGACCCGGTAAGAAATAAATCCTCCGGAAATATCCTGCGGATAAACAGAAACTGTGCATTCCGTCCCCCAATCAGATGAAACGGGGCAGTTATTTTTTGCTGAGTGCCTAACATTCACCATTTAACATTCACCACTCACCATTTAAGGCGATTTCAAAATATGAATGTACCGCTTTCTGAAGGAGCCACAAACTGAAAGTTTGTGACCGGTCTGTCATTTGTCAGGCACTGCCAAACTTTCAGTTTGGCACTCCTTTGGTACATTTTTTTCAGGAAATAACCTAACATTGATGAACCCGTAAAAAGTCAGATTTTTGAAAATCGCTGTTAATAAAATCGGTAGATTAGTGTGTATCAAAACCTGATTTTCCGACTTTTTACAAGATCGTCAACATTCACCATTCATCACTCATCACTCAACATTCATTATTCAACATTTAACATTCATTGAAGGGAGGTTGCGGCACATGAAAGAAATCAGCGAACTGGAACTGAAAGCGGATGCAGGCTATGCAAAGGATCATGAATGGGCAAAAAAAGAAGGGGACAAGGTGAGAATCGGCATTTCCGATTATGCCCAGGATCAGCTGGGGGATGTTGTTTTTGTGGAACTGCCGGAAATCGGGAGTAAACTGAAAAAAGGGGATGAATTCGGAACGGTGGAATCCACCAAGGCCGTTTCCGAGCTTTATATGCCGGTCGGTGGAGAGGTATCAGCTTTCAATGAGGAACTGGCTGATTCACCGGAACTGGTGAACAGCGATCCCTATGGCAAAGGCTGGATGATTGAGATTGTGCCGGATGATATGGCCGAACTCAACGCCCTGATGAGCAAGGATGAGTATCTGCATATGCTGAAAGGATTGAAAGAATGAGATATTTACCCCATACCGGAGAAGATACGGCAGAAATGCTGGCAGCGGTGGGTGCAAAAGACCTCAGTGATCTTTTTTCCGCCATCCCAAAGGACTGCCGTTTTAACGGAGAACTGAATCTGCCGGAAATGAGCGAATGGGAAGTCAGCTCTCATATGAACGGACTGTCCCGCCAGATGGGGGCCGGGGCTGAATACAAAGTCTTTGTGGGAGCGGGCAGTTATGCCCATCATATCCCCGCTTCCGTCCAGTATCTGGCGGGCCGTTCGGAATTTGTCACGGCCTATACCCCGTACCAACCCGAAATCAGCCAGGGAACCCTTCAGGCCATTTTTGAATACCAGAGTCTCACGGCGCGTCTGCTGGGAATGGAGGTGGCCAATGCTTCCATGTATGACGGGGCATCCGCACTGGCAGAAGCCCTGCTTATGGCCATCCGCATTCAGAAGGTAAAGAAAAAGACGGTGGCGGTTTCCCGTCTGATTCATCCCATGTACCGGAAGGTCGTGCAGACCTATTTCAGTCCCACGGAATATACAATTGCGGAACTTCCCTGTCTGCCGGACGGAACAACGGATCTGAGTCCTTTGGACGGTTTGGCGGACCTGGCAGCGGTGGCCCTGCAATCCCCCAATTTTTTCGGCTGTATTGAGAATATGGAAGAAGCCGGAAAAAAAGCCCATGCACAGGATGCGCTTTTCCTTACTGCTTTTACGGAACCCCTGGCTTACGGTCTGTATAAAAATCCGGGGAGCTGCGGCGCGGATATTGTCTGCGGCGAAGGGCAGAGCATGGGCATTCCCCAGAGTTTCGGCGGCCCCGGTCTGGGCATGTTTGCCTCCCTGAACAAATATGTACGCAATATGCCGGGGCGGCTCATCGGCCAGACCACAGATGCGGAAGGGAGGCGGGGATTTGTTCTCACCCTTTCAACACGGGAACAGCATATCCGCCGGGAAAGAGCCACTTCCAATATCTGCTCCAACCAGGGGCTCTGTGCCACCATGTCGGGCATGTATATGGCTTCCCTGGGCGGAACCGGCATCCGGCAACTGGCCCGGCTCAATTTTGACAAAGCCGAATATCTGAAAGAGGGATTCCGGAAGGCCGGGGTGAAAATTCCTTTTTCCCGTGCCACCTTCAACGAATTTACGGCCGCATTTCCCGAGGGTTTCCAGTCCGTCCACCGAAGACTGGAAAAGGAAAAGATCATCGCGGGCATTCCCCTGGAATGCTATTACCCGGAACTGAAAAACCATTACCTGTTCTGCGTGACGGAAATTTTTTCCAAAGCGGATATGGACCATCTCATCCATACTATCCAAAAGGAGGTGCGCCCATGAAAGAAGCGATTGGAACCACCGGTCTGGTCATGAATGAACCCCTGCTCTGGGAAAAAAGCCGGAAAGGACGCTGCGGCATTTCCTTTTCCCGAAAAGATGTGCCGGATGCTTCGGTGGATGCGGATCTGGCCGGGGAAGGGCCGGATTTTCCCGATCTGAGCGAAGTGGATGTGGTGCGGCATTATACCCGGCTCTCCCAGTGGAATTTCGGAGTGGATACGGGCATGTATCCCCTGGGTTCCTGCACCATGAAATACAATCCCAAAATCAATGAAAAAATGGCGGCCCTGCCCGGATTTGCAGAGGCACATCCCATGCTGCCCCCGGATCTGTCCCAGGGAACCCTGCGCCTGATGTACGAACTGGAGCGCTATCTCTCGGAAATCACAGGCATGGATGCCACCACCGTGCAGCCCGCGGCGGGCGCGCACGGTGAGCTTACGGCCATGCTGCTTTTCCATGCTTTCCATCGGAAAAAGGGGGAAAAGCGGACAAAAATCCTTATCCCCGACACAGCCCACGGAACCAACCCGGCCAGTGCCTCCCTCTGCGGATACGCTTCCATACCCGTGGCATCCAATGAAAAAGGTGTGCTTGATCCGGCAACCGTGGCAGATATCATGGATGAGGATACGGTCGGCATTATGGTCACAAATCCCAATACCCTGGGATTATTTGAGGACAATATCCGGAAAGTCTGTGACATTGTCCATGCCAAAGGCGGACTGGTCTATTGCGACGGGGCCAATCTCAATGCGGTCATGGGTATTGTGAAAATGGGGGAAATCGGCATTGATGCGGTGCATCTCAACCTGCACAAAACCTTTTCCACCCCCCACGGTGGCGGAGGGCCGGGAGCCGGGCCTGTCTGTGTGAAAAAGGCGTTGGAACCTTTTCTGCCTGTGCCACGGGTGGAGAAAAAAGGGGAAAAATATGAATTTGTCTGGAACCGTGCGGAAAGCATCGGCAAAATCCATGCCTTTTACGGCAATTTCGGTATTCTCATCCGGGCCTACACCTATATCCTGAGCATGGGAAAAGAACTGAAAACCGCCAGTCAGCACGCGGTTCTCAATGCCAATTATATCAAGGAAAAACTCCGGGATGTCTATCACCTGCCCTATGACCGTCCCTGTATGCACGAATGCGTATTCACGGACAAAGCGCAGGAGCAGTACAGGATTACGACACTGGATATTGCCAAACGCCTGATGGATTATGGTTTCCATCCGCCCACCATCTACTTCCCCCTGGTGGTACACGGGGCCATCATGATCGAACCCACGGAAACAGAACCCAAAGAAAATATTGATGCCTTTATTGCGGCCATGCGGGCCATTGCCAAAGAGGCCGAAGAAAACCCGGATCTGCTGAAAAACGCACCGGTGAAAACAAAAGTCCGGCGACTGGATGAGGTGACGGCCGCCCGGAAGCCCTGTCTGTGCGGGTGAGAAATATTACAGTTGTAGGGTGGGCAAAAGCGGAGCGTTGCCCACCTTACGTCCAATGGCATTAAGTTAAGACAGACGGAGTCCCGAACTGAAAGTTTGGGACGCTGAAATAATTCGGAAAATACTGCCAGACTTTCAGTTTGGCACTCCAAAAATTCCTTAACTTAATGCCATTGCACCTTACGTCCAGCAAACAAAGGAGGAAATATGGAAGTGGCAGAGGGGCAGATCATAAACCGTCCCGTATCCCCGGTTTTTTATCATAAGATATTGCCGGATCAGTTGCAGGATCAGGCGAATGAGACAGATGATGAAAGTATTGTTTACCCGGAAACAGACGGAGAACCCATGGGAGAAACAGAAATTCACATTATGGCCATTGTGCATCTGTACCAGGCACTGGTGCATTTTTTCCGCAATCATGACGATGTTTACACCATTGCGGATATGCTCATGTATTATAAAAAGGGAAATATCAAAGCCTTCAAAGTGCCGGATGTGATGGTGGTCAAAGGGGTGGAAAAGCATGTCCGCCGGATTTTCAAACTGTGGGAGGAAAAAAACGGTCCCTGCGTGATATTTGAAATCACATCCAAATCCACGGCGGCCGAGGATATTGCCAAAAGTATGCTCTATGCCTCCCTGGGCGTGCGGGAATACTTTCTCTTTGATCCCCTGCGGGAATATCTGGAAGAGGGTCTGCTGGGCTTCCGCCTGGACGGTCAGATGTATAAGCCGGTATCCCCGGCAGAAGACGGCACTTTTTTCAGTGAGGAGCTGGGACTGAGACTGAAACGGGAAGATCATCTGCTGCGGATCGTTGATCCGGAAAGCGGTTTAGCGGTTCCTTCTTTCAATGAAATTTTTTCAACAGCTGAGAAGGCCGAACGCCGGGCAGAGGAAGAGGCCCGGAAGGCGAAGGGGGAAGCACGGAGAGCCGAGGAAGAGGCCCGGAAGGCGAAGGGGGAAGCACGAAGAGCCGAGGAAGAGGCCCGGAAGGCGGAGGAGGAAAGGCAGAAAGCCGCCCGTCTTGCCGCCAGACTCCGGGAAATGGGGATTGATCCGGAATCGGTGTGAAAGGTCTGCCTGTGGAACAGACGGCAGTTTTTATACTGCCGTCTGTTTTTTTGTGAATTTTGCAGTATTGCCATGAATATTTTTTTCCCGGACAGATACTTCTCCGTATCCGGCACAGGGTGAAAGACTGCCGATTTTTGCATCCGCAATCAGGGAATTGATTCCCGATACGGGAATTACTTCCAGAAGAATATGCTGACCGACTTCTGCCTCAAAAGAATAATCGGTAGTGGGTCAAATCCGTTGATTCAAATCCCCCTCCCCTAACCCCTCCCACAGGGGGAGGGGGATTTTTTTCTTAAGTCAACAGCATTGGGCCCCTCCCTCAGGGGAGGGGAGACCTTATCAACGGATTTGGACCACTACCAAGAAATATCAGTAGATCGAAAACTTTCCGGAGGAGTGCAAAAATTGTATTTTTGCACCGCTGAACAGGGGTAAAACGGAGCGTTTTCTGCCGGGCATTCATGCAAAAATACAATTTTTGCACTCCGGGAACCGTTCTGAAACCGGTCGGCGGAAAACTTTTCGATCTACTGAATATTGATAATCAGTATGTCAGAACGGAATGAAGTATCAATCCACCTGCGACGCACTGTAATCTCTGTCAAAAGTCAGCGGAATTGCCTGCTCCGCTGAAGCTCTTTTCAGAACATCCTCATTGCAGCCCGGGTGAACCTTCAATGACGGCATCAGGATAAATCATTCGGGTTTTTGCAGTTCTGTTCCGATTTTCAGTTTGGGATTTTCCGCGGCTATCATATCTCCGCCCGATTCTCCCAATATCAGAATACTGACGGTTTCCCCGCTCTCTTTCAGACGCACACGGGGATTTTCATAGCGGTTGATGACGGCTTCTCCGGGGATCAGCAATCCCTCGGTTTCCACATCCATATCCAGCGCGAAACGCAGACCGCCCCGTTTTTCCCCATCATACTCCGGCAGCAGCAGTTCCATCCCCAGTTTGCGGGTTTTTTCATCAAATTCCGGATTCACCCAGTTCAGCCGGGCTTTTACGGAACGGTCTTCTATGCGGGCTGCAAAAAGTTCCGGTAATTTCCGAATGGCCTGCAGCTCTTTTCCGGATACAGACAGGGGAACAACCAGCTGCCGGAAATCCCCCAGTTTTGCC